>NZ_JAHGAC010000029.1:0-142811 GCF_030248355.1 Vibrio sp. B172a
ACCAGGGCAACGCAATTAATGCGATGGTAACACCATCTGTTCTAACGACCTTCGCCGTGAGAACGAGGCGTACTTTAACGGATTAAGATTTCAGGTCAACAATAAATTTATTCTTTTTGATTCAGATGGTTAAAAACACAACTGAACGTATGGGAGTTGAGCAATTCGATTAAAACTCAAACGGCTTATTCCACTATTTCTTGATAAAAAAAGAGCTTCTTGATAAAAAAAGAGCCACTGTTTAAGCGACTCTCCACATCATATCGGTTTAGTGCTTAAGCACAGCAGTTACAGTTGCGCTTGTAGCGATCCATTTTACCTATGCCTGGGTTAAAGGTGTTGGTTGGATCAAGTTGATGGTAGAACTTTTGCAGCGAGTTCTCCGCTTCGTACAGGTGCCCTACGTTGTGTTCTGCTGGGTATTTAGCGCCGCGACTGTTCAGGTGTTCCAACATTAGCTTCTTCATCAGCTTGGTGTCGGTGCCCTTTTTGAAAACATAGTCTTGGTGGAATACATAACACATAAAGTGACCGTAATAGAGGGATTTAACGAGGTTCTTACTTACTTCCTCAGGTAATGTTTCTAACCACTCTTCATCGTTACGTCGTAACGCAATATCGAGAGCCACAATGTCTTCTACTTCCTTGCGGTGAATGGTTTCGTAACGAATTGCTGCACCTGCCGCTGCAAAACGGTGTAGATACGCTTTCTTACCCTCTTCTGGAGTGCATTCGAAGAAGTCACTATCGTGCTCAGCTGCCCACACCTCTTTGAGGTATTTCTGCGCTTCGGCAATACCGCCGTCACTCATTTTAAGTACAAGATGGTGCTCGTACTTATCACGGTACTCCAACATGCGCTTAGGAAGGTGCTGCGGGAATAACTTGCTCGCATAGTAGAGAATAGTATCTGGCAGGTACTTGCTGACCAACGGAACACGCTCTAAGAAGTTTTCAACCTTAGCTTTAAGCGAGAACATCTTAGGCAGATTGTCTGTGCCTAATAAATCGATAGAAAGGAAAACGTCTTTACCGTACTTCTCTGCCATATTGAAGATGTCACGGTGAAGGTACTCCCCCATTTCTGGTAAGTTTTCGAATTGAGTAAGGAAGTCTTTTCTCAGCTTGGTCAATTTATCTGGATCATTAGTACCTAGGTAGAACACTTGCTCTTTCTCAGGGATTGGATAGCAATCGACTCGAACAGCGAACACGCCAAGCTTACCCGCACAACCGCTCGCCTCGTACAGACGGCGTTCGTCGGCATTAAAGCGCGATGGGATATCTGAAGTCACATCACGAACACGTTCGTCGTATTCTTTATCCGACGCCATGCGTTCATCATGAATCACTTTATCTGGGTCGAAATTACCATCTTGGATGTTCTGTAAGATCTCTTCAGGCGTCGAGCCTAATCCTTCAATACCAAGGTGGTTAACAAGATTGAGCTTACCGTCTTTGTCCACCTGAGCGAATATTGCTAACTCTGTGTAAGCCGGACCACGTTTAACCAAAGCGCCACCAGAGTTGTTTGCAATACCGCCCACGACGGTTGCGCCAAGAGAGGAAGAACCAATCACTGAATGCGGCGCACGATTAACCGCTCGCAGCTCTTTTTCTAACGAATGTAAACTTGCTCCCGGAAGACAAACTGCTTGCTTACCGCCGTCTAACAGATAGATTTGCTTCATCTTGGTAATATTGATCACCACCACATCACGGTCGTAATCACTACCACTTGGCGCTGAGCCCTCGGTCAGACCCGTCTTAGCTGCCTGCATGATGATGATGCAATTATTGTCGACACATTGTTGGATGACCTTCCACTGCTCTAGCAGAGTCTTAGGAAAAACCACCGCCAACGCCGTGCCGCTTCCTGAGCGAAAACCGCTGCGGTAATACTTGGTTTTGATTTGATCGGTAAGGACATTTTCTTCCCCGACAATGGTGACAAACGCGTCGATGAGCTGCTTCTGTTTCATATCCGTATCTCTAGTTATTATGCCCAGCCAATATAAATAGTCCGAATCTGAACGTCCATGCCACCAAAGTCCGATAACAACGCCCAGATAAAGTTAACCACATTAATTACCTATATATTCAATTACTTAAAATTCTCAGAACTGTAAAATCAACAAAGAAACTTATCGTTTCCAAAAAGAAACAATAGCAAAGTACATTGTTAACAAACGTGCACGATATCGAAGAAAAAGAAAGTCGAAAGGGTCAACAAGGCCTTATATAATTGACCTTGAAAGAATATTCAGTCAAAACAAAACCACAACATGTGAATACCATGACGTTATAGCAGCGTTATATGGCTGTGACATTGTCGAGCAATGAAGAAAATAGATAGATTGTAGAGTTTAAAATTTAGAGCGAATCCCTTCGGTCAAAGGAGAGTCACTCCTTTGAGAAAAGTTGAGCTACTAGAATTGATGGCTACGACGTTGAAAGCATTGATACAGATGCTCGATAAAGATCTTAATCTTTTCTGGTTGCTGGCGGGTGTATGGGTACACGGCATAAATACCCAAGCACTTAGCCGTTTCGTCTTTAAACAACTGAATCAGCTTCCCTTGCTGCAAGTCTTCATAAACCAGTACCCGAGGCACATAAATGATACCTTGCCCCAGCAAAGCGACGTTACGTAACGCAGATGAGTTATTGGTACATAGATTCCCGTCCACCTTAACCTGATACACCTCATCATCACGCTTGAAAGCCCACTCACGTGCACCTGTCTCTTGATAAGCGTAAACCAAGCAGTTGTGTTTAGTGAGGTCGTCTGGTGTTTTTGGTTTGCCATGTTTGACGACGTACTTAGGCGATGCACACACAATCCAGTTTGCATCAACCAGCTTACGCGCAATCAAGCTTGAGTCAGGCAAAACCCCGGTACGAATGGCAAGGTCAAAACCTTCGTTGACGATGTCGGCGAATCGATTGTCCAGCTCCATATCAATGTTGATATCTGGATAAGCTTGGTTGAATTCAGAAATAACGGTAGGAAGGATAAGTTCACCAGAGATGGTCGGGACGGTAATCTTGATGTTGCCGGATAGGTTCTTACCCAAACCAACAATGGATTCCTCAGCGGTTGCGACGGCTTGATAAACACTACGAGCATGTTCGAAGAAGGATTGCCCTGCTTCTGTCAGTTTAAGCGTGCGTGTGGTTCGATAAAGCAGTTGAACACCTATCTCCTGCTCTAATTTGGCAATGCGCTTACTGACGACCGACTTAGTGAGTTCCATTTGTCTTGCAGCGGCGCTGAATGAACCCTGTTCAACCAAATGATAGAAAATAATGTAGTCGTCGGTATTTCTCATGTGTCTTCACTGCTTCCTTGTCGAAGAAGACATTCTAAAGAGATTTCACACAGATTGCCGCAAGAAAGTTCACACTTGGCTTTTAAAGGCTTCCTCAACGAGAAAGGCGAGCTAATAAGGCTCGCCTTGTTTCTACTTAATTGAGTAACTTTCCTAGATGGTCTGTTTACTTCGTGAAGTGAATATCATTGATTTCAAACTCTACGCCAGCTTGGGTATTTGCCCATGCGGGGAAGATAGTGAACGTCTTAACAGTTTGAGCCCAGTACTTGTTATCAAACTTCTCGGCGAAGGTGGCCATTGGCACAGTCACTTTAATATCCGTATTCAGCATAATATTCTCCCCGGCCAATTCCGTGACAAAAATGTCACCGGTATCTCCATCAGCATTCGCCAGCTTCAACACCAATCCGGTTTGATCGTTGTCAGGCTTTTGTGCCCCTAACGTCGATACATTAACCGTAAACACCAACGAACCCGCTTCAGCAAAGTTTTCTAAGTTCTGTGCATCAAAGTTGAAATGCAACAGACCTTTGTAAGCCTCCGGACTCGCGCTGTTATAAGTAACCGATGCACCATCAGCAGTTTGTGTTGCCGTCATGTGAGTTTCACCATCAGGGATAGGTCCCCAGCCTTCTGTCGTGTATTGGTCTGAGGTATTTATCTGTGCATTAAAGTCGGTAACGATGTTGTACATATCCCCAGTCAATGGTGGTAGCGCTTCATCAAGCATGTCTTCACAACTAACTGCATCCTCAGGTAATCCATCTGGGTTCGGAACATAACGAATCTTACCTAAATCAAACTCCACAGCCTCAGTTGAATACATCAAGAAAGACGTGTTCAACATTTGAAAACTCATCCCTGTGTCCTTCAAACACTGGAGCGGTACTTTGACCGTCGTCCAAGTGCTATCTGACGGTTCAGGTAAGACTTTGTTGATGTTTACCTCACCACGGCAAGGATACTCACAGTGTGTCGACAGCACTAAGCTCTCTGGCGCTGTGGTTACCATGCGAATATCAAACTCCAAAGTAGAATCGGCATTCATGTAACTGTTGTAGTCAGACCCCTTTTCATCTGGTGTTTGCATGTAGATTTGCGCGGCTGAATTACCAACGAAATCACCAGTTTCTCCAGAAAATTTTACGTTGATTGCTGACTGCTGCATGCCATCGTAGTTAATGCCTTTCGTCGTTACTGAGCCAATTGTGGTGGTGTCTTTGTTGATTTCCACGCCAGCCCAACCATTCGCACTGCCTGACATTCTCGCAACAAACTCGCCTTTTGCGTCTTTACCGAAGATCTCTAATGGGAACTCAGCAATACCGTTGTCTGGCTCGTCCATACCACAGCCATAATCACGTGGGTCGAGTGGAATGTCGTTTAAGTCTTCATACAGCGCTGGGACATCGGTCTGGTTCGCGTAGTTCAAACCATAACCATAAGGGAATAACGGTTTATGTTCGCCTTCAATATCCTGCTCAATCAACTCACCGTTTATGCCATCAATTGGTGTTGTGTAGTTAGGGATATTAGGCGCCTTGCGGTTGATTGTGGTCGAACACTTCTTAGCGCCCCACGAGTAAGAGAGCTTACCTTTGAAATCCGCGCCATCTTTTGCGAACAGTACATCCGTAATACCTAAACCTTCCGTTCCCGGCAGCCAAGCTGCAACGAATGCATCAGAGTTGTTGATCTCTTCATTAACGTAAAGCGGACGCCCAGAGAAGAATACCGTGACCACTTTGTATCCCTGCTCTTTTAGCGCTTTGATCGTATCAAGATCCGCTTGATAAGAGGCTTTTAGCTTCGAGAATTCAAGTGTTTGTGCTTTGCTGATGTCACCAAACATTTCTGCATAAGGATCTTCACCGATAACCACAAGCGCAGTAGCTTCTTCAGGTGTTGTTGCAGAAGCATCGGTAAAGATGTTTTCTTCACCAACTTCTTGCTGCATTGCCATAAGCACGGTTTGTGCGTTCGGGAAGTCTTTCTCTATCGTGTTGCCATCACCTTGCCAAGTAAGCGACCAACCACCTGTTTGTTTGGTGATGTCGTTGGCAGCCGAACCCGTTACCAAGAATTTCGCATCTGATTTCAAAGGTAGAATTTGGTCTTGGTTCTTCAAAAGAACTAACGATTCTGAAACTGCTTGGCGCGCAATGGCAACGTGTTCTGGCGCACTAAGCACGGATTGGTCACCCGCTAACGAACGCTCAGATGGCTTAGGTTTCTCCCAAAGGTTTGCACGCATTTTGACGCGGAGAATACGGGTTACGGCATCATCAATACGAGACATTGGGATAATGCCTGCGTTTACTTGGTCAATCACATTTTGGTAGAACGCTTGCCAATCGTTACGCGAGGTCACCATAAACACATCATTACCTGCGATTACAGCTTGCGGACAGTTTGCTGCTGTACAGCCGTTGATCTCACCTTGTCCGTTCCAGTCTGTGACGACTAAGCCGTCAAAACCTAACTTGCCCTTTAAGACGTCAGTAATCAGGTATTGTGAGCCGTGGATTTTCTGGTTTTGCATGTAATCGCCACCATCCTCAGCACCGTCGATACCGACCATAGGATCGTAGTTCGCATCGTTCCACCATGAGTTGAACGAAGACATCACCACTTGTGCGCCTGCATTCAAGCCACCGATGTAGCCCATTGCATGAATGTTGCGTAGATACTCTTCTGTGTAACGGTTTTCACCATGGTCAACACCACCCAACGTACCACCGTCACCGACCCAGTGCTTCACGTTGGAGATTACGTTAGTGTCCCCTTTTAAGCCTTCTTCACCACCTTGAATACCTTCCACCATGCGCTTCGCGTATTCATACACGATTTCTGGATCTTCCGAGTAACCTTCGTATACACGGCCCCAGCGATAATCACGTGGCGTGGCAACGGTCGGTGCAAATGTCCAATCAAGACCGGTGGCAACAACCTCTCTTGCGGTCGCTTTTCCTATTTCTTCAATCAGATCAGGGTTACGAGCTGCACCCAAACCAATGTTATGAGGGAATACCGTCGCCATAAAAACGTTGTTGTGGCCATGAACCGCATCGGTTGCCCACATAAAAGGAATTCGGAACCCTCTCTCTGCGTAAGCTTCTTCTAGTGCAAGCCAGAACTTATCCGCTTCGTCTGCCCAATCTTGCGCGGTTGAGTATTTATCATCATTCGGGAAGCCGCCTCCGCCGTTTAGGATAGAACCTAACTTATAGGTTTTCGCTTCTTCAGGAGTGACTTCGCGAAGATCGGGCTGAATCATTTGCCCCACCTTTTCTTCCAGCGTCATTAACGCAAGGATACGTTGGATTTCTGCCTCCATTGCATCGTCTTTCTTAATAGCACTGTCGACATCCGTCCATTCTGCAAAATAAGGAATTGGACTGGTTGAAATCGTGTCACTGTCTGAGTCATTGCAGCCTGAGATCATCGCCATTGAGACGAGAATACTGACGATTGTTTTCTTTGTTCGTAGCACGTTATTGCTCCTGAAATATCTTGTTATCCAACGGGACCACACGTCAGAAACGTGCTAGTCACGACTAATTTTTCACTACAGGGGTTTTATTTAGACTACTGAAATAAATGATAAATAATTCTGTGTTAATCACAGAAATTAGCCGATCGGATAACCACGTTAGTTCATGAAACAAATAAACAAATTGCTGGTCTTGATGAGGTGCGCGAAGCTCTATGGCAAAAGGCACGTGGTACTTTTTAATGAGGTGAACGTTATTTCACAGATTCATAGAAATGTGATTTATTTTCAAATCTTGAAAAAACGCACTAGTGATAACTCTTCCATATTCAACAAATTAAATTGGCATGAAGTTGCATAACTTTGAAGCATATTCACACAAATGACGTCGATTATTTTTTACTGCGTTTTAAGTTGGTTGCCAAGTTAACATCAAGAGAAATGAGATTGGATGATTGAGCTTACCGAGAGGAATTTGAGGTATAAAAAAAGACGCCATAAAGACGTCTCTTTTTAAGAATTTGGAGGCGCCTCCCGGAGTCGAACCGAGGTCCACGGATTTGCAATCCGCTGCATAGCCACTCTGCCAAGGCGCCAAATTGTTTACGCTTAAAGGCTCTGCCCCGTTGCGTTGGTTGCTACTTTACGGATTCAGGAAATATAGTCAAACAAAAATCCAAAATTTCTGTTTGTTTGCTTTGTTTTAAACCAATCCGATGTTAATTCGACCTAAACCGTCCAGATTTATTCGTTTTGGTTAAAGCAAATCAAAATAGATAGGCAAAAGAAAAGCGGCAACCAGTGCCGCTTTTGTATCTCTATTATCGCGATTAACCGTTAGCAACACGTTTAAACAAGCGTCCCACTACGTTTGGATGGTAAGACCAAGTGTGGTCAAACATCGACATTAACGCTGGGTTGCCGTACTTCGACAAGCTAATAGCATGGAAGCGGTTCTTCTTCGCTTTTAGCGCATCGACTTTTGCAAGCAATTCATCTTGCTGTTTTGGCGCAATGAAGTCTGAAATAACAACCATGTCGGCGTTTTTGTATTTGTCGCTGTTCATCAAATCGATGGATTTAATCAACGTTGGCTCCAAATCCGTACCACCATGGAAGCTGTAAGTTAAAAAGTCGGCAGCTTCACGTAAGCCATCCTGACGCGTTAACTCGTAAGTAATGTGCTCCGTGGAGAAGATGATCACGTAGCAATCTCGTTGTTCAGCGAGAGCGATTTGCATCAGTGCATAAGCCATAGCCTTAGCACATTGCTCTGGGAAGCCACTCATCGAGCCTGATGCATCAACACAAACGATAAAAGGTCCTTTTTCAACGTCCACCGCTTTATGATCGGGTTTGTGCGCCTTCACTTTACGTAGTGTGCGAGACTTACCTTGCGTGCGGTAGTTCATCAAACGTTTATCGACTAAATGCTTATAGAACACGACTTCCAGTTCTGGATACGCCAAAAACATGGTTTCGTTCGGTAGCAGTTTGTTGAGGTCGTCACTTTCATGAATACCGACGATATCGTCTGTTGCTTCGTCACTCTTTTCCTCAACCATTTGCAGCTCTTCTGCTGGTGCGCGGTTGAGGTCAGGATCATCCACTTGCCCCGCCATGCGACCAAGCTGTTCTGCGATTTCTTGTAAGCCTTTGTGCTTTTTAAGGAACTCTGCGTGGCGCTTCATTACGGTTAAGTCGGTTTTACTCAACTTAGCGGACGCCATATCCCATAAGCGCCCTACGCTTTCTTCGTCACCGGACTCCGTCACTTTATCCATGTTACGCATGGTTTCCATACGTTGATAAAGATCGTTAAGGACTTTTTCTTTGTTCTCTTCAAGCTCAGAAACTTGCGCTTGTTTGATTGCTTCGGCAAGGCTTTGATACCACTGGTCACAGAAGTAATGAGGGAACATTGGGTTATTCACCCCCTTGTTCTTCTCCATCATGCGACGCGCTTGCATGTAAAACGCTGAGTGCCATTCAAGCTTCTTGATCACATCATCAATGCGCTCAAAGAACTCGTTCTCATCCCAATAAATCACTTCTTGGTAGAGTGCGAGCTCCTGCTGAAAACGTTCTGTCTCACAGACTTTTGTCATGCGCTTTTTCACGTTGCCACGCCATTTAAGCAGATGGTTTTTCACTGAGGATTTCATGCCTCGGTTTTCTGCCATCATCATGACTTGTGAACGCGCCATTAAATCGTTTACCGCACTATCAATGATGCCTGAATCCGCCACCATAAGCGCTAAGTTGAGTCCGTCTGCACCTAACATGTCGTCTCCTTAAGAGAAAAACTGATGTAAGTTTTTGAAGCGTTGAATGATCTTCTCGCTTTCACCTTGGATAGACTCAAGTCTCTGGCTCACCTGTTGCAGACTCGACTCCATTAGACGTGGTAACTCTGGATCCACGAAACTGTGCGGCAATGCGCCATGGAAGTTGGCTTTAACCTTACGCATATGATGTTCAGCTTCACTCAATTGGCTGACTGCTTCTTCGCTTTCTGCCAACCATTTTTGGTAAAGCTCAACGTCTAAACCTTGTTGGGTAACCAAACTCACCAACACGCCGCGGTTGGCAATGTCACGGATCACTAGGTTGTTGGCAGCATCGACATCAAAACGCAGACGACACATATTGGTGTTTTGGTTCACGTAACCATACACATCGCCATGACCGTCTTTGATCACTCGGTCAAGCTCGTCTTTTGGCACGTATACCCAGCGGCTGTCGCCCTTCTCTGATTCAGAGACCGACATGTTGCTTTGCAGAATAACCAGCTTAACCAGATTCACCGCCGCGCCTACTTTGTAAGTTTTCGCTTTGGATGTATCGAAGCTCATGGTTTCTTTGCGAAGCAGACCCGTTGCGGCTTCTGCGTTTAGCGTCATGCGATATTTGTCTTCAAGCTCATGCTGTACATCAACCAAAGATTCACGACAGTATTCGATCTCTTGCTCTGCTTCTTGCTGGTCAAAGGCATGTTTAAGTGCGAACTCTTGAATCACGCTGCGAACGACATCGCGTGACTCAGGGCTGTTCCATAAACAATCTTGAAGTAGCAGAAGATCAAGCGGATTGATCTCGTCACGCCCATTAAAGAACGCACTTGCTTTAAGCAGTTTGACCGCTTTCTTCCAACGGCGGTCAGACACGTACATGTCTGTTAATGATGCGTCGCCAAACTCAGACTCGACTTTGGTTTCCAACATCGTTTTTAGTTGGAAAAGCTTTTCGAATGCGTTGTCGGTCAGAGTGAGTTTGTCGAGCTGCTGCTGCCAGCGGTGGTATTCTTCGTCTGTGATCGCCAAGCCCTCTGGAACTTGCGCTTCTTGAGACGTACCCACTGTCAGCATGGATTTGAAGTTTTGTTTGTCCTGAATACGGTTTACAAACACGCGTACCAACATACGGTCGTAAAGTGCGTCTAAGCCGCTGTCTTCATCTGGCAGTTCATTTGATGCAGAAACCAAAAGGCGCATCGGTACACGTTCGATATCGCTGCCGTTTTTAAATGTCTTTTCGTTCACAACGGTCAATAGCGTGTTCAGAATCGCAGGACCCGCCTTCCAAATCTCATCAAGGAAAACCACTTGCGCCGTTGGTAAGTACCCTTGAGTAAGACGGACATAACGACCGTTGTCTTTTAGCTCTTGAATGCTCAATGGACCAAACACTTCTTCAGGTGTTGAGAAGCGTGTCATGAGGTATTCAAAATAACTGCTATTATCAAAAGCTTGGATAAGTCGTTTTGCGATTAAGCTTTTTGCGATCCCTGGAGGACCAAGAAGGAAGACGCTTTCGCCGGCAAGAGCGGCAAGAAGACAAAGTTTGATGGTGTGTTCGCGTTCGTAAACGCCATCAGTTAACGCTTTCGCTAGCTTGTTGATACGCTCTGAAAGAAGCGCCTTTTCTGCATTAGATGCGAAAGATGGTTGAATCATAGAAGCTCCGGCTGTTGAACTGAGGCTGTATATATAATTTTATACATTTGTTATCACTTTGTTACAAGTGTATTTTTTAGTGAACCTCGTTTATACCAGATGCTCTTTGCGCGCGTGCGCGAGCAACCATAGTTTTCATTTATGAGACATAACTCACTGAATGTGCTGGTTTCGCAAGAGTATGAAACCATTTTCTTCTTTTGTTTCCGGTGGTTTGTGGTTAATGTGCAAAGCACGTCAATGCGCGGTTACAGCTAGGATCCACAACTGCATGAGCAATACAATTCATAAATGGAAGCAGATTTCTCTAGTCGAAGAGGAAGTTAAACTACCAACTGGTCGGATGATCACACATACCACTATCCAACACCCCGGTGCTGCCGTTATCTTACCTATTACTTCAGATGGCAACATCGTTCTTGTTAATCAATTCCGTCCCTCTCTTAACAAATGGCTGCTTGAATTGCCTGCTGGTACACGTGAAGGCGATGAAGATCCTTTGCACTGTGCTCAAAGAGAGTTGGAAGAAGAAACAGGATACAGCGCCGAAAAGTTCATATCGCTGGGCCAAGTTACCCCTCTTGCTGGTTTCTGTGATGAAATCCAGTACTTGTTTGTTGCCGAACAACTGAACAAAACCAATCGATACGAGTGTGACGACGACGAAGTCATTGAAGTAGTGACATTGTCACGAGAAGAACTCGAACAACAAATTATTCAAGGCATTATTACGGATGCCAAAACTATCGCTTGCCTAAGCAAAGCTCGTCTTTGCGGTTATATTTAGGTCTTTTCGACCGAGGAGAGAATTATGGACTTTCGATCAGATACCGTTACGCAACCTACCCAAGCAATGCGTGAAGCAATGTTTACCGCTCCTGTCGGCGATGATGTGTACGGTGATGACCCAACCGTTAACGAATTAGAGCAATTTGCTGCTGAGCTTGCGGGCTTTGAAGCGGCAATGTTCACAACCTCTGGTACACAAGCAAACTTACTTGGCTTAATGGCACACTGTGAGCGCGGTGACGAATACCTATGTGGTCAGCAAGCGCATAACTACAAGTACGAAGCTGGTGGCGCTGCGGTACTGGGGTCTATTCAACCTCAACCGATTGAAAACAACCCAGACGGTACTTTGCCATTCGATAAGCTAGAAGCTGCTATCAAGCCAGATGACGCGCACTTTGCACGTACTCGCCTACTTAGTTTAGAGAACACCATCAACGGTAAAGTGATTCCTCTTTCTTACCTTGCAGAGGCTCGTGAGTTCGTAAACAAACATAACTTGCAGATGCACCTAGATGGCGCTCGCGTATTTAACGCAGCTGTCGCGCTTGATGTTCCAGTGAAAGAGATTGGTCAGTACTTTGATTCAATGACTATCTGTCTGTCGAAAGGATTGGCTGCCCCTGTTGGTTCGCTACTGCTTGGTAGCAAAGAGTACATCGCAAAAGCACGCCGCCTAAGAAAAATGGTCGGCGGTGGTATGCGCCAAGCGGGTATTCTTGCTGCAGCCGGTAAATTAGCCCTTACCGAGCAAGTAGAACAGCTAAAAAAAGACCACATCAACGCAAAAACCTTGGCGGAAGGTTTAGCGGAATTGCCTGGTTTCTCTGTTAATCCAGAATTTGTTCAAACCAACATCGTCTTTGCCAAGCTTGATCCACAAGTGGATATCGCTGGTATCGCAGAAAAGATGAAGGAGCAAGGCATAACAATTACGCCAGGAAACCCAATCCGATTCGTGACGCACAAAGATATTTCGGCACAAGACGTCGATACCTTCCTATCTAGCCTTAAATCTCTGCTTTAACTTGATTTTGATCATTGAGCTTCCCCTAAGGGGAAGCTTTATTCTATGCGCTTTCAAGAACTACAATGAGTGCATTTCATGCTTAGATACGTGCTTCTAACGTCTCTTCTTCTCTCTTCCTCTGTTGTGGCGAAACCTTTTGGTGACGTTGATAAAGGCAAACTTAAATCACCAAGCTGTGTTTACTGTCATGGTTCGAACGGCATGACAACAAACGACGCTTACCCCAACCTAGCCGGTCAGAATGCTCAGTACCTGTATGATTCTATGAAAGCCTATCAAGATGGGCTTCGCTTAGGTCCTTTGGCAGAAATGATGGCAGCCCAGTTACGCATGCTGAATGATGAAGATTTGCGCGATGTTGCCGCGTTTTATTCAGAACAAACACCTCATGCAGAAAAGTGAATAATTATGGGACTTGTGAATCACCACAAGTCCTAACTCCGTTTTCATTCGTACAACATCTAACCAAAACAATTAACCATTAAATCATTGATAAGCAACTCAACCCTCTTCAGATCAAATTATTGATGAATTTATAGTTCATCAACTCAGTTAATATTGACTTTTTATTCTATTTTATCGATATTTCATGCTTTCTATAATTCGACGTGAAATAGGTTATGTCTCACACACACGCTCAGCCATCGGAATCGGCGGCAACCCCAAAATCATGGCAGATGCCTGATACCCTCATTTTGATCTTCATTGTTGGTATTCTTGCTGCGATTCTTACCTACTTAATCCCTGCTGGTCATTTCGATAGCCAACAGGTGACCTACATGGTCGACGGTGCAGAAAAAACTCGTACTGTTATCGATCCATCTTCTTTCTCTTATGCAACCGACGAAAACGGTGAATTGGTTTACAACAAGGTTGGACTGTTCGCTTCAGGCGGTGGTATTGGTCTAATGAACTTCCCATTCGAAGGTCTGGTTTCAGGCTCTAAATGGGGCAGCGCGATTGGCGTTATCATGTTCATGCTGGTTATCGGTGGTGCATTTGGTGTGGTAATGCGCACAGGCACAATCGACAACGGTATCTTACGTCTTATCGACAAGACCAAAGGTAACGAAGCGCTATTCATTCCAGTTCTGTTCTTGCTGTTCTCTTTGGGCGGCGCAGTATTTGGTATGGGTGAAGAAGCCGTTGCATTTGCGATTATTATCGCGCCACTAATGGTTCGCCTTGGCTACGATGGTATTACTACAGTAATGGTGACCTACGTTGCAACTCAGATTGGTTTTGCAACGTCTTGGATGAACCCATTCTCGGTAGCGATCGCGCAAGGTATTGCTGGTATTCCGGTTCTGTCTGGTATGACTGTACGTATGGGTCTGTGGGCTGGCTTTACACTTATCGGTATTGCTTTCACTATGATTTACGCAGCGCGTATCAAAGCAAACCCTGAGCTTTCTTACAGCCGTCGTACTGACAAATACTTCCGTCAGCAAGAGCTAGGTGACCACGATTCTCGTTGGAACCTAGGTGACACGCTGGTTATCCTTACGGTTATCGCAACCACAGTATGGGTTGTTTGGGGCGTAGTGGCTAACGCATGGTACATCCCAGAAATCGCATCTCAATTCTTCACAATGGGTTTTGTCGTTGCGATCATCGGTACGATCTTCCGCCTAAACGGCATGACGCTAAACTGCGCGGCTGACGCATTTAAAGAAGGTGCAGCAATCATGCTTGCCCCTGCTTTATTGGTTGGTTGTGCGAAAGGTGTATTGCTTATCCTAGGTGGCGGTACTACTGATGAAGCGAGCGTACTTAACTCGATCCTGAATAGCGCTGGTGGCGTGATCAGCGGTCTTCCTGACGTTGCAGCGGCTTGGTTGATGTATGTTTTCCAATCTATCTTCAACTTCTTCGTGACTTCAGGTTCTGGTCAAGCAGCGCTGACAATGCCTCTATTGTCTCCTCTTGCAGACATCGCTGGCGTTACTCGTCAGGTTGCGGTTCTAGCATTCCAACTTGGTGACGGTTTCACTAACGTTATCGTTCCAACTTCAGCGTCTCTAATGGCAACACTGGGTGTATGTCGTATCGACTGGGGTGACTGGGCGAAATTCTGCTGGCGCTTTATGCTATTACTCTTTACCCTATCGAGCATTGTCGTCGTCGCAGCTCACGTGATGGGTTTTGCGTAAACTGATTACCAATATCCCCAAGCAACTTAAACGCGAGAGCGGAGTTTGGGTATAAAGAATAAGGCGAGACAAGTTCTCGCCTTTTTTAATTCAAGCCGTATGGCAAACAAGCATCGAAGTAAGATGTTTTGGAGTGACAACTTTAATGGCAACACAATTTCTGGATGACGTAATTCAAGGTCATCAAGTCATTCAATCTCTTGACGTAACAGACTTGCCTGCAGGCGAGCACAAGTTTTGGTTCCGTATCGCAACCAACGCCCTATCTCAATGGCAACATTTGCCTGTGTTGGTTTTCAAAGGCGAAAAACCGGGTAAGAAAATCATGATCACAGCAGGTGTTCATGGTGATGAATACAACGGTGTTTTAGCGGCGCAAAAGACCGCTCGTGAACTGATTGGTAAAGACATCGCAGGTACTGTAACTGTCGTTCCGACCATTAACCTAACTGGCATGCTGAACCACAGCCGTGACTTCTTCTCTGCGGATCCAGATGCATCTCCTGCAAACTTAAACCGTTTCTTCCCTGGCGATGCTAACGGCAACGAAGCAAACCGCTTCCTGTTTGCTTTATGGAATAACCTTTTAAAGCCAAACGCAGAGCTGGCGATTGATTTGCACACTCAAACTACTGGTGCTGCTTACCCGCTGTACGTGTTTGCCGATTTCCGTATCGAGCAATCTCTGGAAATGGCTCGCCTTATTAACCCAGACGTAATTCTTAACGATCCGGGTGACGCTGGAGTACTTGAAACCGTCTGGAACAACAGCGGCATTCCAAGCATCACCATTGAAGTGGGTATGGGTCGTTACACAGAACAGGACCTGATCGACCGTACCGTGACTGGCATCTTCAATATCCTTGCTCGTCACGACGTAGTAACCGGTGAAGTTGCAGAGATCACGCCTTGCCTAGAAGGCAAAGACATCATCAGCATTCGCGCTGAATTAGGTGGTTTTGTACTACCACAAGTGAAGATGATGGATAAGGTAGAACAAGGTCAATTGGTTGCAATTCAATACGACAGCTTTGGTGATGAGATTCAGCGTTACACTGCGCCAACTGAAGGTACTGTGTTGAGCCACAACATTGAATCGATCCGAGCGCCAGGTTCTTTGGTTGTTCGACTGATCAAGTAACACCTTTGAATTTAATAGCTTGTAATTTCAGATTGTTAGGCTCGAACAAATAACACAAAGCCCTGCATAACTTGCAGGGCTTTTCTTTTTTGGTATCTTCAACATGCTTCAGTTAAGCTTTACGTGACAATGTCACCAATAAAACCAATGCAGCACACGACATTAGAACAAATCCAAGGTTTTGAATCATTCCAGCTAAGCCTAGACCTGAACCAATCATCAAGTAGTACATTAATCCTAGCAATGCCCCTGCACTGCCCGCTTGTTGCTTGTAATCAACTAAAGCGGTGCTCAAAACATTTGGAATCGCGATACCAAATGCCATCACAATGAACAACATTGGGGCCAAGAACCAAATCGATGTTTGCAGCATAAACACACCGAAGCCTCCGATGATCAAAAATGCTGATGCAATCCAAAGCAAATGCGTTTGTGAGCGACCTTTTGCTAACAATGACTTGTTCATCAAACTGCCGATTAAGGTACCCACGCCTAATATCACACCGCTGTATCCGAACTGCTCAGAACTCAGTCCGAGCTGCTCAAAAGTGAATGCGCCCAATTGGTAGTATGCGAATAAAGCAATGTTGTAGAGCGCAACCAACAACGCAGATTGCCAGATTTGAGCATCTTTCAACATTCGTCCAAGTAATGAACCGATGTTTAGCGGCTGCTTTTGAGTTTGTGTTTCAGGTAGATTAACCGCGTTGTAGCACAGCAAAACAAGCGCCAAAATAAACAACGTAAAGAACACAACCTGATAGCCACCGAGTGCTGTTAACTGACCACCGAGCAACATGCCAATCACTGGGCTAATGGAAATACCCATGCCCATAACGCTAAATACTTTGCTTAGCTCATCGCCTGAAAAGCTGTCTCTTAGCATGGTTTGTGTCACGACCGACCCAACCGCAATACCGAAAGCACTGAACGCGCGAGCTATCATCATCACATCAAAGCTTTCTGTTTGCATAGCGACCAAAGCAGATAAGCCGTAGACCAGCAACCCTGCCAGCATGGTCGGGCGTCTGCCCCACTTATCTGCCAAGATTCCCCAAACCACCACGCCAATAGCAAATGCAGAAAAATAGATAGATAGGGTTTGCGCCGCTTGTGAATACGTTACAGCAAACGACTGAGCAATATTACCTAGCGCTGGGCTGTATATGGTCTCCACAATTTGCGGAAACATCAGCATCACCACCATCAACCCAATAGAAGGTTTCGTTTTCATTTTTACCTCTCTGTCCCACTCCTACAGATGTTTAAGTGGGTAACGAACTTAACTTGGCGTGCAGTATAGAAGGCGTTATGCTTTACCCATTAACAACATTAAAACCAAAAACATCAAGATTCGGACAAATGGCAATTATTGAAGATAATACTCGATTTGATGCGGACGCGATTGCCGCGAGTGTGGTTGGCATTGCAGCGGATGTCGGCAAACATGATTCCGGTATGCACGAACACAAGAAAGGACAATTGCTTTATGCGCCACAAGGCTGCATGACGTTCGCACTCGACAACTCTATTTGTATATTACCTCCAACCAAAGCGGTGTGGATTCCATCGCATACTTCTCACAGAGCCGTCATGACTAACGTTGTGGCTTACCGTTCACTCTATTTCGATTGCAGTGAATACAACTGCCCTGATGAAATAGTGATGATTGAGGTGAACGATCTTTTAAAAGCACTTATCGACAAAATGGCATTATGGGAATGGGATATTGAAGAAACGAAAACCCAAGCGACGAGCACTTTGTTTTGGGAAGAGTTTTACCAAGCGAAGCAGTTTGAATTCTCTTTACCCTTGCCCTCTGATAGGCGTTTAACAGGGTTTCGCAAGGCAATGACCAAGGGTGATTTTATAGCTCCTGAGTTAAACCAACTGTCACAAACCTTTGGCGCGAGCAGCAAAACTATCACTCGCCTATTTAAGGCTGAGACCGGCATGTCTTATCAAGATTGGCGTCAACAATGGCGGCTACTTAAGGCTATTGAGCTCTTATGTGAAGAAAGACAAGTCAGTGATGTTGCCCATTGTTTGGAGTTCTCATCAGATAGCGCATTTATTGCGTTCTTTAAGAAACAAACCGGACAGACACCACTGAGTTTTATGAAGCACAGATCGTTGTTATAAGGCGATCATTTCGTGTGTTATTTGGTTTGGTCTACGAGAATTAATTCGTCCAACGCAAAGCCTTTCTCTTTTGCTACTTGTTTGAAACGCTCGACCGTTGCTTTATCGACAGTTGGTGTGCGTGACAGTAGCCATAGGTAGTCGTGATTGAAACCAGAGATAAACGCGTAGTCGTAGTTCTCACCTAGTTCAAATACGATGTAAGACGAATAAAACGGACCGAAGAAAGACACTTTTAAATGCCCTGTGTTTTCACCATCAACGAAATACGCTTTGCCGTCAGCTTGCGTCCATTCTTTATCTTCTTCTGAATAGCCTCGGTTGATAACCGTTACGCCACCATCCTCACGGAGCTCGTATTCAGCCGTCACATTCGATAAACCGCGCTCAAAAGAGTGATCAAGACGCGCAATTTCATACCACTTGCCTAGATATGGTTGAAGTTCAAAGTTATTGACCGGCTCCACGCCATCCGGTTTAGACGTACAGCCAAACAACGTTGCAAGGGACAAAAGTAAAAGTGTTTTAAGAGATTTCATACAGCAACCTGAAATTAAATTAGTGTCTGATTTTACTATAGAAGATATGAATTCGATCAGAAATTAATGTATCGAAATTCTCCACAGGACAGTCCTACGTTTTGGAAACCTTGCAGTGCTTCAAACACATTAAAGTGGCTCACGACAACAACCTTTCGATATTGGCGGTAACGATCCAGCACCAACTCAGCCCGTGCTTTTAGCTCTTCAACATGTTCGTAGCGACTGTCAGTCATTGAAATCCCCGCTTTTAACAACTCTCGGTATTCGTGCCAGCGTCGGTCTCTTTCATTCAATGTAATGTAGCCGCCTTCTTTGTCTGCACGCCACTCTCTCAAGTCATGCTCAACAAACAAAGGCAAACCACGATGACGATTGAGAATTTCTGCAGTTTGAAGGGCTCTTGTATAAGGAGAGCTGATGATGATTTCAGCATCATTGAAGACTGGATGATTGAGTTTTTCTTGCAGCACGGACAAGTGCTCTCGGCAAAGCGGCGCATAATCCTTCTCAAGTTGGGTCATCTGCCGCTCATCCGATAACGTAAAATCTGGCACGCCATGCCTTACAAATACAATGTCCATATTGTTGTGATCGTCCTTGTTAAATTGCTATTGAGAAATTGGAGTCAGTTTTAGATAGGAGTGCACTTCTCCATTTTTGTATTCAATCGCAGAGTGGATGGAAGGTTCACGGTTTCCCACAACAGAAAGTTCGTAAGTATTTTCACCTTTGTAGATCGTGATATGAAGTACACCAGCCTCTAGCTCCCAATGCCCTTTGGTATGAAGGCGTCCAAACAAGGTGTATTCATCGAGTGAACCATCCGCATGCAAGTGCACCTCTGTGATGTAGCCACCCGTGCAGCTCTTGATCCAGCAACGATCACTGACTTCTTCGAAGCGTACTTCTCTTTTGCTTGCCTTCCATTTTGAGAAACGTTCAGACTCCGCAAAAGACGCTTCGATATCGGAATGTTCTTTTATGGGCGCCCCTTCAAGCTCGCGCAAGCAAAGCTGAATCCAACTAGTTATTTGCATGGAATGTCCTTAAGGTTTCAATTGCCCTTTTTACGCCTAAACGTGGGCTGCTTAATACTGGAATATCGACATCAACTAATGATGCAGCACCTGACATCGAAGCTTGTGCCAGTACGATTACGTCATAATCACGAGCCTTTTGTTCTATTACCGCTTTTATCTTGTCGTAATAGCCTTGGTTATCTTGGTCGAGAAAGCGTTCCCAAGCACCTTCAACCACAAACGTATCTAACTGACCGATACAATTGCCCTCACTTGTCTCAAGTAACGCCAAGCTGGGCTCAATGGTTGTCGACAATGCCGCGAGTAACAACACTCGCTCATGAGTGACAGCTTGGTCACCCATCGCGCGGTCTATACGATGAACGTTTACACCCTGCTCTGTAAGCGATTCAGCAAAGCGACCAATTGAGGAGCAGGTACAAACCACCAACTTTGCTTGTTTAGAAAGCTCGCGTACTTTGTCTTGTACGGATTGCTCCACCTTAGATTCGTCCTCTCCAGCAACCAAACGCTCCAACAAGTCAGCATCGGCAAAGTGTGCGACTTTTAAATCAGGAGCGAGCTCTGTCATCAGTTCGGAGAAAGGTGGAATGTGTACGGGTGAAGTATGAAGAAAATATAGGTCGTATGGCTTCATGCTAAGTTGTCGATTTTTAGTTCAATTTCGACAACTTAGCACAAGGCGATGGGAATTAATGCGATCAGAGTTACTGTTGTGCTTCCCAAAGACCAAGAAAGTACTTGCCGTAAACCACTTCAGTTTGCATATGCATAATCAGTAAAAATGCAATCAAAGCTAATATAAAGCGATTGAAATAACGGCTGACTTTGGTACGGACTTTGATATCGAATACTCCGATATGAATACCAACATAGGCAAAGGGGTAAACCAACAAAACAGCGAGTAACCAACCTAAGTAGCCGGATATCGCCATTTCCTCGTAACCGATCATAATACCTCCACAATGAATACGACAGGAACGTGGTTAGTATTCATCATCTAACGGAGGCGGAATGTCAGGATTTACACAGCTGCGAGCCGTTGCCAAAAAGTCCTTTAAATAAGTTACTTATCTATTTATAAAATCCTGAGAACCAAGAAAATCTTGTGCCATTTTTGGCGAAGTGATGTGGATGAACTCGATAGGCGAACCTTTTAAGTCCTCTTTCAGTTTTAGATAACGCTTTCGATTCTTTTGGTAGTTCTTAACCGACCACCAAATAATCGAATCCTTACTCAAAAACGCTTTTCTAAAACTTTCTCTATTTCCAGTTCCTTCCCAGAACTCTTCTTGAGTCCATGCCCTTTTGATAGCACGAGTTACGGAGCGATAAGTGGTGATAGAACGTGAATAATCGAGCCAGATGATGGTATCCACCCTTTGCCATTTGTACGGTTGTGTTCGGCTGTAGTTCCCGTCGAGTACCCAAGCGTCTTGTTGAGTTACGTCCACGACTTTATCGAAGAACGTCTCATCATCGAGTTCTTTCCAATCGGGAAGCCAGAACAACCCGTCCATTTCTATGTACGTGACACCTAATTTCATTGCGAGCTGCTTTGAAAACGTCGATTTACCGCTTCCGCTGCTGCCTACTACATTGATCCTTTTCATTAAATCCTCCTAGGTGACCGTACCAAATTGACAAAGAGCGACGCATTCCAACTATAGGTAAGTCTGGAAAATGCGGAGGCGGGATACTAATGATTCCGTTTTAAAGTTCTAGTGTAGGTTCAATAAGATGTGAAGTCACGCGCATAAAAAAGCCTCCAATGAAGGAGGCTTGCAATAATTCATGAGCTAATTACAACTTATCCCATGCGTCTGACCAGTAAACGGTTTCACCAGGTGCATAAGAAGGGTTTGAACACCAGCCCGTGTATGGCCACGGTTTGCACTGATACAAGTTGCCATCTGAACCTGTGACAATGTCACCTGCCTCATAGGTTTTTCCAGATTCATACGGAGGGTAACTGCTGCCATCAGAAACAATCACAGAGCGTTGAGCTGTCGTAGTCTGATTTGCACTATCCGTTACTCGGTAAACCAAGTCGTAGACACCTAGCACGTTAACATCTACGCTGCCCTCTACACGAACTTGATCAGTCAAATCACCGTCTTCTGCATCCGTCGCTTTTACGCCTGCCATTGGGTCAAATGCGTCACCAAGCTGTATGGTCGTATCCGTTACACCTTCAAACTCAGGCACTAGGCTGTAAACAACAACTGTTCTGCTTTGCTTGGTTTCATTGTTGTCGCTGTCTTTTACACTGTAAACCAAAACATATGTGCCAACGGTGTTCACATCAACTGAACCTTCAACAGTAATGCTGTTAGTTAGGTCGCCATCTTCTTTGTCAGACGCGGTAACACCTGCATACGGATCAAATGAACTACCGTGATGTACGCGAACATCACTGATACCGCTGAACACCGGTTCGCCTTCACTTGGCGGTGGTGGAGTCTGGCCATGGATAAACGGGCCGTAATCCTTCACAAACTTTTCACCGTACGCCTGACCATTCTTGTCTGTGCCCATATCCCAGTTCACCGACCATGTCATTACGCCACGAAGTGCCTGCCCTTGCGCTTTAAGCTGGTCAAACGCGTCGTAAAGATCTTGAGGGTCTTGCACAAAGCCCGTTGCCGCTGCATCAATGTTAGATGGAATACCAAACACCAATTTGTCATGCGGAATTTTGTGGAAACCGCGTGTACCGTTCGATAGAGAGTCTGAAATGTAGTAAATGAATTCATGTTTTAGCGCATCATTGTTTTGTGCAATCCAACCCACACCTTCAACCCAAATTCCATCACCACCTTGGTTGTAAAACTGAGGGTTGATCCAATCGTAATACCCTTCTAATCCAGTAATATAAGGAACGTATTTGCCACCTTCTGTTAAGTATGGAAACTCAGGCGCCATCGTAATTAGGAAGTTTTTACCCTGCTGTTGGTAGTGTTCTTTTACAAGGCGAAGTGCAGCTGGGATTACGGTTTGGTTGTCTGACGCGGTTACTGCGGATTGCTCTAAGTCGATATCCAGACCATCAAAGCCGAACTTATCAGTCAGGCGGATGATCTCTTGAGCAAATGCTTGCTCATCGCCAGTTTTCAGCTCAACGTGTGCATCTGCACCACCAAGCGCAATAAGAACGGCGCGTCCTTGTTGGTTTAGTGCGCCAATTTGATCAATAAATTGTTGTTCTGAAAGACCAATATTTGGATCGAGCTTAAAGGTTGGAATACGGCCTTCACTGGTATTGAACACCTTCATAAAGGAAACGTTAACCACATTGTACATAGGATCAACTTCATCCAGTGTCACACACGGTGCATTACCGCCCTTGTAACCAGCCCCATCGCACCAGTTATGCCAATAACCGACTAAGACACCACCATCTGGATTCACCATCTCATTAGCGGATGCTACGTTTGAAAGACCACTCAAACCCAATGCTACTGCTAGATATAGCGCTTTTTGCTTCATCGTGTTACCTCTCATCCATTTTGCTTCATCACAACAATCATTCAGCACTTTCTATTGGTGCCTAATGAATTTTGATTGGATTATATGGCCGTATTGAGAAAACAGATACACGTGCAAAGTTATGTTTTCCATGTCTATTTTATAATTGTGATCTTAATTCACGACGCGAAATGAATAGGAAATTAGCGTTCGCTCTCAAGCGTGACTTACTATCAAAATCACGCAAAAAGTTAACCAAAATCTATTTTTTGGAGGTCACTCGCAACGATTTAATCAGGATTTAACCCAGTTCATATAAAAAGTTTGCACAACGTAGACATTGGGCTGGAATGCCAACCTATATAATGCGGGCTTACATAAATAGAGGTTATTTTTATGAAATTAAAAACAGTGTCAGCTTGCGCAATCTTGGTTTTGCTTGTCGGATGTCAGCAAAAAACTCAAGATGAAGCGACACAGCCAACAACCTCGGCAGATGTATGTAGTACACAAGGAAATATGCCAGGTGGGTGGAACGAATTCGATGCTACCCCAGACGCTCAAAAGGCAATGGCCTTTGTCCTAAACAAAATGGAAACTCTCTCTTCGTTTAAACAGATCTTATCCGTTCATGCACAAATTGTGAGTGGTGTGAACTACGCGATAGAGTTTGAATTGAATGACGGCTCAGTTTGGAACACGGTTGTTTACCGCAACCTTGATGGTGAGTATGCGATTACGCAGTCACCGAAAGAAGGTCGCTTCTGCGAACAATAAATGCTTCGAGACTGAGAACCAAAAAGCCCCGCTATTTTACACCGTAATCTAGCGGGGCTTTTTGGTTATCAATGTTTACCAGTACCGTTGACCGTTACCGATTAAGAATCAAATGCCATCTGAGACTTCACAGAGACTGTAGAACCAAGTCGCGACGGTTCAACATCAATGCGCTGCGCCATTTGCTCTTTCAACTCAGATACGTGAGAAATCACGCCAATCATACGACCCGTTTGCTGTAAGTCGACCAAGGTTTGAATCGAAAGATCCAAAGACTCCGGATCTAAGCTGCCAAAACCTTCATCAATAAACAGTGTATCTAAACGAATACCACCACTGTAAGACTGCACAACATCAGACAGACCGAGCGCTAATGCCAATGCTGCCATGAAAGATTCACCGCCTGATAATGTCGCGACATCGCGCGTTTTACCTGTGTAGCTATCCTCTACTACCAAATCCAAGCCTCGCCCTGCTGCACCTTTAAAGCCTTCGGTTTTACGAGCCAAGATATAGCGGCCTTTACTCATCAGACTTAAACGCTGTGAGGCTTGAATCAGTACATCGTCTAATAACACACCAAGGACAAATCGGTGCAGACTAATACGGCTACCCGTTTTACCGCTTGCAACGTCATACAAGGTGCCAAACACTTTATATTCGTCTTCTAACTTAGTGTTCTTATCATGCAACGTAGCGATGTCATTACGGACTTTCTCTAGACGTTCAAACAAAGAGCGCGTGCTATCAAGCTGATTGCGCGCTTCAACGTAACTTTGCTGAATGCTGTTTAGCTTAACGTTAAGCCCTTCCAAATCTGGCAACGCCAAGTCTTTCAACTCTGAACTCAAGTCTGCCAATGTTTGTTCTAACTTGATTTGAGTCTGTTTGAATACATCAATTTCTTGCTGCCAAACCTGCATTTCAGCTTCATCAACTTTACTTGCTAGGAATTGTGCTTCATCCTCGAATGCGCTCGCCTGCAACGCTTGCGCCCAATCAGTTTTGGCTGTATTCAAACGCTCTAGTGCCTCATTCAACCACTGTTGATTGGTTGTCAGTTGGCTTTCAATATTGGTCTTAGCCAGCACCGCTTGTTGCAAATGGTTTTGTGCAGCCTCGAATGTGGCATTTAACTCCGCAATCTGTTTTTGAATCGCAACAATGTCTTGCTCCAGAACTTCAAGAGATGAGTACTTGGCATCTAACGAAGCAGACAGTTTAGCCAGTTGCTCTTGGTTCACTTTTATCGTCGATTCATTCGCTGCCATCTGATTTAGCAGATCATTGATCTTACCTTCCCCAGTAACACAACGTTGGTTTAACTCATTGACGCTTTGTTCCAGCTGAACCAAGTTAATCGATGACAATTGCTGTAAACGTTCATTGAGCTGCTGCATGGACGCTTGTAACGCGCTTAAATCCATTGATGCGTTTTGGCCAAGTTCAACGGATAGTTGCTCAATCTGCTGCTTGTATTGTCCGACTGCGATATTGTGCTGCTCCAACTGATTGTTCAATTGGTTAAGTACAACTTGCCCTTCTCGCTCCGTGTTTCGAGCACGCTGAACTTGCTCTTTTGTTACCTCTTCACCAACAAATTGAGCGGGTTGAGGGTGTTCTACACTACCGCACACCGGACACATTTCACCGGCTTGTAAACGCTGAGCCAATACAGCGGCTTGAGCATTGTGCCAGCTCAATTCAAGTGTATCTGCTGAGCGTTGAAGTTCTACGTATCGCGCTTTTGCTTGGTCAACCGAAGCTTGTTTGCTAAGCGTCAATGCATCCAATTTCGCTAGCTCTTGGTTTAAGCCAGTTAGCTTCTGTAGGTCTTGCATCAAACGTTGTTGCTGTTTTATCTCAGCTTCTACACTGCCAATACTAGCAACATCAACTCGAGCTTGATCCAGTGACTTCTGACCTTGTTGCGCCTCTAGCGTTAACTTCTCTTTCAGAGCGATATATTTCTTAAGCGTTGCCTCAAACTCCGACTTTTGCGTCAAACCTGCGTTAATGGCTTTCTCTAGCTCTGACTTTTCAACCAACTTTCCTTTCATGCCTTCAAGTTGGTATTGCTGCTCTGTCAGTTTTGGCAATTGTGCGGCTTGTTCTTTCGCGGTTTGCAATGCGCCTTCTTTGGATTTTACCGCGTCATTTGCCACAGTAAGATCTTGAGAAAGCTTAGCCACCTTTTGCTCAAGTTCTTGCGTTTGCTTTGAGGCATTTTGTAACGTGACATAAGGCAACTCAACCTTGCTTGCCTTCTTCGCATTGTCTAACTGCAATTGACGTGATGAGACAGCATCGCTCTGTTCCAAATGTTGCTTCAATGCAATTTCGGCTTGCTCGCGCTTTTTAAACTCATTGCTCAGCGCTTCTGCTTTCTGCAGATCAGTTTTTACCGCATTTAATTGCGCCAGAGATTCTTTCTCTTGCTTTTGCACGGTTTCAAATTGAACAGATAACGCTTCACGCTGCTCTGTTAACTCCGCTTCGGAAGAAACACCAGCCACCTGCAGTGCGCCTCGAATTTGGTTATCAAACTCGTCTTTGGCTTTGCTAATGGCACTCGCTTTGTCTTTCAGTGCGTATTCAATCTTCTTGTAGATATCCGTTTGGAATAGCTGACCAAAGATCTCTTCACGCTCTTTGGACGTCGCAAGTAACAACTCTCGAAACTTACCTTGTGGCAAGACCATCACTTGGCGGAACTGAGTTTCGTTCAAGCCAATAATATTGGTCACTTCTGTCTTTACTTGCGTTGTTTTGCTAGTGATGAGCTTTTCTTCGTCCGTAATCTCATACAAAGCTGCGGTATGCTTACGCACCGTCATGCCCTCACCACGCGCCTTTGGTGCTTCTTGTTCTGGTGAGCGAATCACTCGATAAGATTTGCCGTGTAAAGAGAACTCAAGTGTCACTTCAGTCAATAGCGTTGGCGCTGCCATATCGCAACGCATTTGAATGCCTTGACGCTCGTTACCCGTCGTTTCACCATAAAGAGCAAAACAAATCGCATCGAGAATTGAGGTTTTACCCGAACCAGTAGGACCATTGATAAGAAACAGAGGGTTAGTTCCCAGCTTGTCGAATTCAATCGTTTCTGTTTGAGCAAACGGACCAAAAGCCTGCATTGTCAGTTTAATGGGTTTCATGTTTGGTCCTTACTGAGCTTGCTGAGAAAGTTGTTTGATGATGTCACTGATCGCTTGATCTTGTTCTTGCGATAATTGGCTGTCT
This sequence comes from Vibrio sp. B172a, assembly GCF_030248355.1. NCBI lineage: Bacteria > Pseudomonadati > Pseudomonadota > Gammaproteobacteria > Vibrionales > Vibrionaceae > Vibrio > Vibrio sp. B172a. The sequence goes on from NZ_JAHGAC010000029.1 coordinate 27,110, forward strand.
TGCGCTTCCGTGAAGAAGTCTCGGAACATATCTATCTCACTTCTCGCCAATTTCGCTTGCGCCATTTCCTGCTCGACACCAATTAACATGCCCGGTTTTTCTAGGTGTAAAACATTCGGGTAAACAGTACGTAGCTTTTCCATTGGGTTTAAGATTGCGTGCTTATCCATCAAACGTACCAACAAGTAGTCTTCGTTTTTCGGATCGGTTTTGCCCTGCTCTATTACTTGTTCAAGTTCACCTTCAACGATTCGCATCTCATGAGGTGCAGCAAGGTCAACATGCTCTGCCGAGACAAAACCGTTTTGGTCGATTTCCACCAGCGTGAAACCTTTCTTCTGGTTTTGTTCACCAAAGCTGTATTTCATCAGTGAACCAGAATAACGAATGTACTCTTCGCCTTTTTTCTGTGGCTGATGCAAATGCCCCAACGCCACATAGTCAAAGTTGAGGAAATGCTCGTGACTGACGCGGTCGGAACCGCCAATCGAAAGTGGACGCTCAGATTCAGACTCAATAGCACCATCGACAAAGCAGTGGCTGACTAAAACGTTGCGTTGCTCTGATTGGAACTGCTCAGTGATTTTCTCGGCAAGTAACTTGTGCGCTTGATCGTGGGTCGAAACGGGTTCTTGATAGGCAAAACGGACTTGCTCAGGGTCGTTATAAGGCATGCCATAAAAAGCAACTTGCCCTGCGCTTTCGGTTTCAATAACAACAGGGGTAAGCATGTCTTCGAAGTTACTGATAATGTGAAGGCCCGCATTTTTCATCTGTTCTGAACCAAAACCCAAGCGCTCAGCACCGTCATGGTTGCCAGAAATCAAAATCATCGGCGTGTTTAGCTCACCACAGATTCGCTTCACTACTTTGTTAAGTAGTTCAATCGCGATGGTTGGTGGGACAGAACGGTCGTAAATATCACCAGCAACAACCACTGCATCAACAGGGTTGTTTTCAATGTATCGGATTAACTGGTCAAGAACGGCTTGCTGATCGTCAAGCAAAGAGACGTTATGAAACTGTCTGCCAAGGTGCCAATCTGAGGTATGGATAAACTTCATTCGAATTCACTTTCTGCCATCTACATGGCGCTATCTTATTATCCCCCTAGGATATCGTGAGTTCGTAAGCTTTTCATGTGGTTTGTGTGACCAGCTACCGTAACGAATCAATTTTTCTATCTAACCACGTGTCTGGCCAATTACTCTTCATTGTTTCATGCCTTGCCACCCAACAAGACATGAAAACCGCCAAAGTTAGAGTCTTTTTATCTTTTCCAGTAAAGGGTCGTTACCTCCGGTAACTTCAACTTTGAAATCAGCATAAGCTTCTTCTAAATCTTTATACTTTCCTAAAGCCCCTTCCACAAATAAGTAACCACAGGGAACATCACTCCATCGAAGCGGAGATGTTATTTCACCAGACATAGCACTCTCTAATAGTTTCCTTAAGCTACTTTGCGCTTTTGCTGCCGTAGTATCTGACTCAGAATATCTTTTGAGCAGGAACCACAGTCTCTTAGCTTTTCTTCTTACGAGCAAAAGCTTCATAAAGGTCCCCGAATAAAAGTTGATTCAAATGAGTAGAGAGTTAAAAAAAACAAAAGGGTTATTTAAGAAAGAGAGCTCCTACATGCCTTCTTAATTGACTTTCTTCATGTATTGTTTTTAATTCTTACGATAATAACTCTGAATAAATCTATACTTTGGCCCAAATCCCTCTATACGGAGGATCTGGTCTAACTAACCGCCACATAACACTACTAGTCCCGTTCAAGTACCAATATTCCTCTAAACCCACCGGAGAGTATGGATTTTGAACCTCGACCTGTACGAAATCGTCAGACAGGTCTAAAGCTGTTTTTAAAAGGTCAAATTCAACTAAGTCGTTAAATACAACTGATTCTGAAGGAATTCTGTTCATTGCAGTACGAGTCTAGATAAATGAACCTCTATCCGAAACGCGTTATCACAAATAGCGTGGAAAGAGCGCTTGGGACTACTCAATAGTACAACGATAATTTCCTGGGGCGGTCCAACTAATCTTTGTGTACCCCCCTTTTAATAGTTCTAATTGTCTCAAATATTCAAATACGTCTGATGGGCACCATTCTCTACCACCAGAAAAAGCTACTCCCAAGTCTCTGAGTTTGCGAAACAACTCAGCCTTGGCGTCATTTCCAGAAGTCAGAAAAGTGTACTCATCGTAGTCATTATCAAAAGAAAACCCAAGTCCAATAAGTTCTTTTTTGAATGAGTCATCCAGCAAACTAACGCGAACCAGTTTACCGTCAGCCTTTGTAACAAATGCCATTATTGAATCACTCATCATTTACAAATACCTCTAATAACGTTTTAACGTTATCATTATCAACCGTAGGGATAGAATTAATTACCATTTCAGGAGCCCCCCCTGGCAGGTGATTACCTGGACCAAGAAAATATTGATTGCCTTCCAAGGGACTTCTCGTCATTTGTTCAACGATACCATCTACTTGTCTTATCTTAAAACCTTCTTGAAGTGCTCCTTTCTCAAGACCAAACGCTTTCTCTAAATCGAATATCTTTGACTTTTCAATAGACACACTAGAATGACCAGAGAAATCACCAATGACATCAGTAATACCTTTGCGATCAGAAATGAAAGTGCCGTTTAAGCCTATGCTAGGGTACTCATCCCATGATGTAGGGCTTATATTGAAGCCAATGTTGTCTTCTAACATTGAGTGCTGACGTTGTCTGGCCTGTAAAATTTGAGCCGACATACCACCGTCTTGTGTTTCAGGGATTCTTTTAACAGCACCAAATACTTTTCCAATATCCTCTGCATATCTACCGGGTATTACAGAGATGGCTATATTTGTTGCGCCGGCAACCGAAGGATTATTAATAAACGCTTCACCAGCATCTATCATATCTTCTATACCTTCGACCATCATCGACATTGGATCTATATTGACTGGTTTAAGTCCCTGTAATGTCGGATCTGCGATGAGCTCCTCAATCGTAGGTCCAGTAATATTAGTTACTGATCTTTCATACACTGCTCTCTCAGGCGAGTTATCATTGTGTCCAGCAAGAAGTGTCGGCGTATCTTCTTTTGCACACAAACCTAAGGGGTCAACCCAAGAAACTGGATTTGGCGCAAATTGATAGTGGTTAGTTCCACCAAGCAGTCCTAGGGGATCGGGTTGGATAAACCGACCTATTTGAGGGTCGTAGTAACGTGCTAAGTTGTAATGTAGCCCTGTCTCAATATCGAAGTACTGCCCCTGTAAGCGAAGGTTGTTTTTAACCGTCTCGATTTCAACATGAGCAAATCCAAAGGTATCGTATGTTGCTTGCCAAACTACCTGCCCATTCGAGTCCACCAAACGTTCTGGGGTTCCGATTTGATTGCATTGGAAGAAATAACACTCGCCGTTTTCAATAAGTGCAAGCGGAACAAAACTGTTTGGTTGATATAGATACCACCGATAACCTGAACGAGAATACTCGCCGACCACATGACTTCCTTGCCAAATAAATTCGGTGGTCCCGTTTTCGCTGATTTTCTTCGTTCTTCGACCTAGCGCATCATATTCAAATTGACATAAATGCCCTTCGCTTTCGACAACAATCAGTTGCCCTTTAGCATCGTAAGTGCAGTACTGCTCTAGTCCATTTCCTTGACTACTAGTTCTATTTCCTAGTTCATCGTAGTCGTACCTGATACCATGGTATTCAATAAGACGGTCATGTTTTTGCTGCACACTTTCGTCATTGAAGTTGCCAAAGCTGTCATAGACATATGACTCTTCAGAGGTTTCTGTCTTTACTCTTTCTAAGTGACCGAGATCATCATATTGATAATGTTGAGCTCCCTTCTCACTGTCGATGATAAGCGAAAGAAAATGCTGTGTGTTGAAATGGTATTTACGCTCGAAACCAGTCCATGTTTGGCACTTCAAGCGACCTATTCCATCGAACTCTCTTCGTTCTTTTCCCGCGCTATACGTGATTATCGATAAACGTTGTAATTCATCGTATTCAAACTTAATTGACTCTTCTCTTTCAGAGCCGTTTGAGTGAATAATTAACCCACATATCGTGCCAAATTGGTCATGCTCATATAGTACCTCTGTGCCGTCGTCATAACGTTGAGAGCGGAGTAAACCGTTATCTTGGTAATGATTGACGAAAGAAAAGCGTCCCTGCTCTTCACTCACCAATTTTGTACCTAGATACGTATAAGAAACGTTCGAAAATCGGTTGTGCGCGCGAATTAACTTGCCGCCTAAGGTGTGTTGGTAATGGTCCTCAACACTACGATTTTTACCATGGGCTTTCATCCTAGCGATGCGACCAACTTCGTCATACTCAAAAGAGATGCGGCCACTACAATGCAAGATTTCACTTAATCTTTCAGCGCGGTCATAGCTGTAGTTTGTTTTCACTTTATCGAAGCTAATTGTCTGGCTGATCTGGCCATCTGGAGTGTATTCAAACTCGTATTGGCAACCGTCAGAACGCTTGATAGATATCAGTTTCCTTTCCGCATCGTACTTGAAGGAAAAAGAGCTTTGATCTGGTTTAACAATTTCCGTTGGTTGAGCAAAGTTCCCCCAAACAATTTGGGTCGTCCCTCTTGGCGTATTAAGCTGTTTAACTCGCCCAACTTCGTCGTATTGGTAGCGATGCTCTCGAGACGTGCCATCTTCTGAGCTTTGGAAATATAGGCGTGTGAGTAAGTTGCTTTCGTTGCGCTCAAATCCGCTTATAAGGCCATGTGGGTAAGCGACTCCGTTCACTCGATCGCGCTCGTCATAGCTATAGCGAATCAAGCTTTGATCGACTTTTTTTGCTAACAGCTGATGCGACTCATTCCACCACCATTGTGTACGAGATCCAGTATCTGCACTCCTTTCTACTTGTCTGCCATATTTATCAAATACGGCGCGTTCTTGAAGCCCATTACTGTGTTGATGCCATACGAGCTGACCAAGTGCATTGAACTCTTTAAACTCGATTTCACCGTCAGGAAATTGATGCTTAATGCATTGACCAAATTCGTTGTACTCAAAACCCTCTGTAGCCCCAGACGAGTGTGTGTGTTTCTCGAGCAAACCAAATGGGTTGTAGCTATGATGGGTGTATGTCTGATCTGCATTGATAGTACAAACTAATCTACCGAGTGAATCGTACTCAAATACCCTACATCTCGATTCAGGGCTTACACTCTCAAGCAGCTTGCCTTGTTCATTGTGTTTATAGTGCCAACAGTGTCCAAGTGAATTTCGGTATTTGGATTCGCTCCCATCAAACTCAAACGAGTAATCATAGACGCTTTCATCCGCCCAATTTTTCATGCATTGCGCATCAGGCCCTCGCCCAGACCATGTAAAGTAGTGAGAAAGTCCGCTAGCTCTCGTTCGTTTAACAATTAGGTTTGTGTCATCGTATTGGTATTGTTCGATTAAACCGTTTTCATTCTGAGCAGCTATCAATCGCCCATCAACATCGAAATCGTACTTGGCCAGCAAATGTTGAGTCTTTGGGTTTCTAATCTCTATTAATTGGCCTTGATGATTGTATTGGAGCTCAAGCTGGTTTTGTCGGTTGACGCATATATGGGTGATACGGTGATTTCGAGAGTATTCGAGATTTACCGTTTTCATATGACCTAGACGGATTTCAGTGGCAACCCACTGCTCATTCTTTAAGAAAAACTTGATTTGAGCTTCATTACTTAACGTAACTAATCGATAACCGCTATGATGGTTCTGGCAACTCGCACCTACATAAGTTTGGTAACTAATTCCGCCTTTGGCGACATTTGGAAATTGGATTGTGTCCCCCATTTCGTCGATGAACAACCACCCCGTCACATTAGATTTTTCATCCAATACGTCTGTTAGCTCATATTGAAAAATATGTCTCCAACCAAAGCCAAGCGTGGTAGCAGAATCGCACAACGATGAGCGATACGTTCGTGACCAAACCAATCCATTCGGCAGTCCGACATCAGACAATGAGAGGTTTTCTTCCCCTGTGACCATGGAAACAGGATCGCCTGCTTTTACATGCCTTTTGCTACTTTCTTCCAGAGGAGCACTGTTACTTGCGACAGTGTTGGTACCTGAATGAGTGGCTTTCGAGTTATTACGCTCAACCTTCGCCAGTTGGTTTATGACTTGGGAAGGTATGTTAGCCGATGGATAAAATGTGCTTGGTGCAGTCTTAGGCAACTCAATAGCAAAAAGGATTTTTTCTTGTAATCCTTGAGCAATAGTTTGAAGAAGTTCAGACTTAGTCTTTGTCTGGTATTCATGTGAAAAAGTCACACTCATGCTTGTCCATGACGCAATCTCACTGAGCTCCTCTAAATCGGAAAAATGAAATTGCTCAATAAACGCTTCTGCACTTCGAGCGGTTGCAAAGCTTTGTTCCGAGCCGGTACTAAGTCGCTGCGTGGAAAAGTAAAACGTGATTCCGTTTAAAGATGTGAGTTTGACAATCCTTTGTATATTCATTTTGTAAGTTACTCACTACCCCAGCGGTAAGTGGCACCAACGGCATACCCACCACGCTCAATATCAAGCTGAATACCTGAATAATTTTTATCGTGTGTTTCTTTCGGCTGCAAGCAAGCACAAATCGCCTTCAATACCCCTCCACTCGCTCCCAAAGAGCCAGTCGTGGTACCTATTAGCCGATAGGAGGTGTCTCTATTAACCCAAGGAGAAAGGAATTGAATTGAATCCAACCACACAGGCTCATTGCCTTCGGTTGACAACATCAATTCATCCAACTCCTGTGCACACGAATTTCCGAGTTGCTTAACGACATGTGAAACCGCGGTGTTGCTACTATCGAGTTGAAGATCAATTGCAATCTTATTGAATATAAGTCCCTGTTTTTGCGTGGAGCAACGCGCGACAACTAATGAGTCATGTTCCCCTTTAGCATCGGCAACATGTAAAGAGACAATCCATAATGGTTTAGTTTGTTTTACTGCTCGTTGGATCCGACTCAGCGCCATCAAAAAAGACGCGTTCCCATACGGATATAACGCCAAATGTTGTGGTTCTACTCGTTGAAACACCGAAAGAAGCAGCGTTGTAATACGTTGAAGCTCAACCTTGTCCGATAGCTTTGGTAACAGAAGATAAACTTGCCCTTCGACACCACATTCAGACAGTGCTTTTGAATAGTGAGTTAATCTGTCATAGGCAGGCAGGACTGAGCTTTCCCTGGCTTGTGGAATCAGTTCGTTTTTTTCTGATGGCCTTAGCGTATTGTTTGCCAATTGCTCTATAGAAAACGCTTGATCGCCCAGCATGCAAAGGTGGGATTGAAAAAATAGCGCCATTTACCCACCAATTAATATTGCTGAGTTACCGGCAACAATTTTACCGCCATGCGCAGTGGAGTCTCCCAGCCTAGCCGCAGGTTTTCCGTTGATTTTGACGCTCGAAGACCCGGATGAAATAGTGTCTGGAGGCCCCACACAAGAAAGCTTGTCTCCCTGACGCGCAGCCGGAATACCTGAAATCTTCACGTTTGGAGAACCGACAACGACAGGACCACCTACATGAGGGACTTTGTTTGTTTTTTTGGGGCACACATGGTGACTCCCCAATACCGCGGCTGGTTTACCCATATCTGCTCACCTTTAGTTAAGAGAAATTTGACCAGCTTTAAGTGCTATGGCTGAACCATTAATAGAGATCTTGTTGCCTTTAATGTTGATCTCGCCAGAACTCGACATTTGTATGGACGCCCCTCCTACCTTTATTTCAATGCTCTTACCCGCTTTAACGACAAGAGCTTCACCGATATCAACCCCTTGGTTCTTGCCTACTTTCTGACTCGCGTTATTACCAACCTCTTGCATGAAATCATTGGTAATCCTTTCACTTTTATTGTTCTCTACAGCAATCTCGGCATTGTCTTCCACCACCATTTGAAAGAGTTTCTCAGCATGCAAATACACATGTTCTTCGCCGGGTTTGTCTTCAAAACGTAGCTCGTTGAACTTATCGCTACCTTTTTGTACTGAACGGGACTTATAGCCGCTTTGGGAAGCTTGAGCAGGTAATTGATAAGGTGTTAGCTGGGTACCGTTATAAAGAGCCCCAGTTACGATTGGCTGATCTGGGTCTCCATTTACAAAATCGACGATAACTTCTTGTCCGACTCTTGGATGGAATACACTCCCCCAGCCATTGCCAGCACTGGCTTGAGCGACTCGAATCCAACATGAACTGTTCGCATCATATTGACCTTCACGATCCCAGTGGAACTTCACTTTAATTCGGCCAAATTTATCGACGTAGATTTCGCCATCTTTGTTTCCTGTCACAATTGCGGTTTGCAAACCTCTAATCTGCGGTTTAAACCTCTGCATTTTTGGGCGCAGAATGGTGTTTGAGTCAACGCAATGAAACGAAACCCTCACACCTTGTGACGATGTACCTCCCTGTCCCGTTTGGTTAAATACCGCAGCAGAAAGTGCGACAGAAGAAAGCACATACTCTTTTCCTACTCGAGTCTTATCCTCATGTTTTTTAAATTTAAAAAGTTTGCCGACAGCAAATGTTCTGCAACTCGATTCACCACTGCATTGATAAACGTCTTGCTGAAGTGATTCAATCGCGTGTGTATTTCGCAACACAAACTCATCGTCAGTTTCTGCTTCAGCTAAGTATTCGTAGCGCTCACTATTTGGCACCGAAAACAGTTGTGCAGACCCACTAGTAAGATTCTGTGGAGGTGATAAAGGCTTGAGCATGTTAAAGCCGGACTTGTGTGCGGCTTTTGTCGTCAGTATTTGCGTTTCATTCCAAGAGTAAATGTGGCTTGCTTGACCTGTTCCCGTCGTATGTTCGACAAGAAACTCTGAGCCTGGTATGTAAAAGTTAAGATCATCAAACAATTCCAGTATGTGTGCTGAGTTTGTATGTGAGAAGCAGTAAGCAATCCCTTCTTCAGACAGAAGTCGTTCAACAAATGCCAGATCAGATTCTTCATATTGAACTTTATAAGTATATTTAGAGTACGACTTGGTAAGCTTTAGGCTAAAGCTTACGTCATGCTCAGATAATACTTCCGACACAATTTCTTTAATGTCTTTGTTTTGAAAAATACGGGAGTGGACTCGATAATCGGCAAAGCGAACTTTAGGCTCAATAAGTAAATCGATATTTCGATAGTTTTCACCTTGATGAGCTGTGGTCACCCGAGATCCTGTTAACTTAGCTCGTGAGACGACACCATGAAAGTAACGGGGTTGAAAGCTAACACTTGGATCATTGTCCATAGCGATAACAACCTCTTGGCCAATAATATTATTCAGCTCTTCGTGTTGCCCGTTGAAATAAGCTTGCGCATGTAATGAAAAAAGATCTGATACTTTTTCCTTATATTCAAATGAATTTAGAATAATGGCATCTGTACCAAATGGTGTAGAAATACGAATAAAGTTATTTTTCTGTGTCGCTTTTTTCATTAGATACTTCTTTATAAAATAGCGGGAAGCGTTGACTTCCCGCAATTCAATTACATTTGTTGACCTTTCACACCGCTGTAGCCATATACTAATGGTGCAGATGTGTTGTTCTTATCGTCAGTTGGTGTCACTGTCATCATCATTTCAGTGTATGAAATAGTGATAGTTTCAATTGGGCGGTCATCTTGAATTGACACTGAGTAGTTTGAAATCATTGCATCTGTAAGCTCGATTTTCATGATTTCTTCCACTTTCTCACCTTGCTTGGTGATGTGGAATACAGCTGGTTTACCTTTACCAATGGTCGCTTCTTTAAATAGATCCGGTGACGCGCGGTCTTGAAGCTTAGTGATAGTCAGGTCGTATAGACGTGTTGCACTTGCTTCACGGTCCATAGCAGTACCAGTGAATGATGAAATTTCACGACCAACACTCCAATCTACAGATAGTAGTGTAATTAGATCCTTGTACTGCTCAGCAGTTGCTTCACCTTTAATATCTGCATATTTAAGATACGTGTTAGACTGCATGCTAATCTCCTATAGCATTATTAATGACATATTGCTTAATGTTTTAATTATCTATTCTATTTTGATAATTAATGATTGATGTATCAAAAACTTTATTTTAAATACGCTCTTTTATATCTTTAATTAAGAATTTAATTAAGCGCTATTTCTGATCAAAAATGTTTATTATGAAGCGACTCTCAAATAATTTTTACTTTAGAAAAACTGTTAAATAAGTGAGACGTTCAATGAATTAACAGAACCTTCGACATTAATTATTTCAAATGTCTTACCATTAAGAATGGCGTTCAATATTTCATGAGAAACTTTCGGTAATAGCGTATTTTCAATGGTTGTTTGCACGACTCTTGCCCCACTCCCAGACGCGTTACTGCTATCAACAATATCTGTTACAAGGGCGTCACTGAAATGAAGTTCAGCCGAATAGTGTTTTTCGATCCTGTCTGACACTTTTTTCAGCTTGAGGCGTGTAATTTGGGTCAGTACTTCCTTATCCAAAGGCACATACGGAAGGACATTCACTCTCCCTAAGAAAGCGGGCTTAAAGTCGTTGAGTAAGTCATCATGTAGTGAGTCTTTTAATGTACTTGGATCAGGGGCTAGTTTTGGGTCATCGAACAGTGACATGGTGGTATCCGTCCCTGTATTCGCTGTCATGATGATAATCGTGTTTTTGAAATCGATATCTCTGCCTTCGCCGTCCTTAATTATCCCTTTATCAAAGACTTGGTAGAAAATATCTTGGACTCCTGAGTGTGCTTTTTCCATTTCATCCAACAGTATTACACTATATGGCTTACGTCTGACGGCTTCGGTTAATACACCACCTTCACCATAACCCACGTATCCTGGAGGAGAACCTAACAACAATGAGACCTTGTGTTCTTCTTTGAACTCCGACATGTTGATTGTCGTAACGTTGTCCTCACTACCATACACTTTTTCTGCAATCGCTAACGCAGATTCCGTTTTACCCACACCACTTGGACCAGTTAATAAAAACACTCCGTTTGGCTTGGATTCATCAGTCAATTGCGCACTCGCCGTTTTGATCACCTCAGACATGATTTCTAACGCATGGTCTTGACCAACAACTCTCTCAATCAAGCTCTCTTTTAGATTTAGAACGGCTTTTATTTCATCATCTTGCAGTTTGCCTAATGGAATCCCTGTCCAGTCCGATATCACTTCAGCAATCAAAGCCTCGCTAACATGGGAAAACACTAAAGGCTGCGCACTCGCGTTTAAGTCGCTTTCGATTTCCATTAATTTTTTCTTATCTTCACTTAATGGTTCTAGAGCAATTTTTTCGCGTAACGCTATCGCTTGTTCAACCCAAGTTTGTTCTTTGCTCCATTGCAACTCCAAGTCAGAGACCTGAGTTGATAACTCATCAATGTCTCGTCTTATGCGCTGGGCGGATTCAGTATTCTCCGAACCAAATTGAAACTCTTTCTCAAGCTGCTTTAACTCTGCTTGTTTAAGTTGAACAGATTTCTTTTTGCTATAGAGCAACCCCGGAATGGCATTTTGGCTCAAGGCCACACGGGAACATGCGGTATCTAAAACGGACACGGCTTTGTCTGGCAACTGTCTTCCATTTATGTAACGCGAGGAAAGCTGTACAGCGGCTTCTAAAGCATCGCTGGTTATGTAAACACCATGGTGTTCAGCCATAGCACTCAATAGCCCACGTAGCATGTTTACGGCAACCGCTGGCGTTGGCTCTTCCACCTTGACGACTTGAAATCGTCTTGTCAGAGCAGCATCTTTCTCGAAGTATTTTTTGTATTCCGCCCAGGTCGTTGCTGCTATTGTTCGCAGCTCACCTCTTGCCAGAGCGGGTTTGAGAATGTTCGCAGCGTCACCTTGACCGGCTTGCCCGCCACCACCAATCAAACCATGCGCTTCATCAATGAAAAGGATGATTGGCGTGGAAGACTCGTTAACCTCTTTGATCACGTTTTTTAATCGATTTTCGAATTCGCCTTTCATGCCCGCTCCGGCTTGAAGCAGAGCCATATCAAGAGACTTAATTGAAACGCCTTCTAGCGCTGGAGGGACATCTCCGTCGACGATCTTTTGAGCCAGTCCTTCGACAACCGCTGTTTTACCGACCCCAGCTTCACCCGTCAGAATTGGGTTGTTTTGACGCCTTCTAAGCAAAATATCAATCATTAGACGGATTTCATTCTCTCGTCCAACTACTGGATCAATCTTCCCTGCCTTTGCTTGTTCAGTGAGATCCACGGTGAACTGATCCAACGCCGCGTGCGACCCTTTAGTTCCAGTAACGCCAGCTTGATGTGGTGAACTCCCCTTTGAAAATCCAAGGAGTGCACTTGCCTCTACTTTGTCTAGCTCTGTGCTGACTTGGTTCATCACGTTCGCCAAGCTTTCATCGGACAAATAAGCACTTAGCAGGTGGATACAATCAAGATCCGTTGCTTGAAACTCAATCGTCGAGACCATCATGGCGTTTTGCATCACCGAAACTGTATGTGCTGAAAGCCCCGGAACTGACTCACAACCTGTTTTATACTTTTCTAGTTGAGATAGTAGCTGTGATTCAACTACCTGCGCGTCGACATTAAATTTATCGAAGACTTCAGCATAGATTTGATTGGGATTTTGGACGATGGTGAGTAACCAATGCGTCATTTCAATACTATGGTGAGTACGCGAACTGGCCATAGCGGCAGCTTGCTCAAGTGTTTCTCGTGCAACAGGTGATAACCTTTCGACCAACGCTGAAAGTGAGAGTAAAGCCATTTTGATTCCCTTAAATGGTAATTGTTATTTTTCGATCTTTGGTTCGTTTATGTTTTGCCAAAACGGTTCCTATCCCTAATTGACCAGAACCTTTAACAAGACGAACTTGAGGTAAATGTTTATGACGTGTTGTGAGCTTCCAATTAATGCGCTTATGCTTACCAACATAGTCCTGCACAATTGACTTTACGGTTGCTAAGCTCGATTGATTTGGCAGTAATTGCTCAACCTGTAATGTGTTCGTCGGAAACAGCTCAATCGTAATTCCTGCATTGATATTCCATGCCTTAGCACCGATAGAAGCTCCTCGCCCCAATTGAGCAAACTGCCCTTCAGGCGATGATCCCCCAGCTAGCTTCGTTTGTTCATCTTGCGATACACTCATCCACTGCCCCTGAAGCTCGTGTAACTTAGCTTCACAATCTGTGAGGTGCTCAATTAAGTCTTTTAACGCACCTTTACCGCGACCTTTCTGCGCAAACAATCCTGCATAGTAATTGTTCAGGTGCTTTTCGTGCCCAGTTACCGCTTCAAGACTGCTCAATAGAGGTGCTCGATTGCCCTTATTGTGCTCACGTGCTTGCACCGCAAATTGACTTAGCTGCCAACTTCGGTAGTACAGTGACAACAAGCGATGATTGAAAATGTTATAGAAATCGACCATTGCACCATCACCAGCCTTTTCACGACCGATGGCCAATTCACTGTAGTAGCTTGGTAAAACACCTTGCTCACCCGTTAAGCCAAGCAAGTTCGTTTCTAGGAAAACTTTATGCTCAGAAAGTGTCGCATTAACCAGTTGTGCATTCTCATAACCCAATGAGGCGTTTACTTTTAACTCAAGCTTCTCTTTCTTGGGTAACTCATCCGAACCTAGTTGAGCTTGCGAACGAAGTAACGCTTGCTCGATTAGGTGAATCGCTTCGAACAACGGTCGCTTTTTCAGCTGAATTAAGAATTCTTCTGGTTTCATAACAAAGCTTTGTTTCCGATCAGTGCTGGCCACCGATGAAATAACTGGCCTGTCGATTTAAGTTTTACCTCTAACTGCGTAAAAATGTTTACTTCCGCAAACTGAGAGAAGTACACCGACAAAACGCAACCTAAAAGGAAGACTTGCTCTTTAGATATCATTTGATCAGAGACGGTCAATATGAGCTTTACACCATGAGCAAATCCAACTTTACCTTTTTCGTTGACCCTTCCCGTTGTTTGCTGATACTCGAAATTTACGAGAGCATCGATCAGCGATTTCGTTTCCGCATTACCTGTAAACGCATACAAGTTGAGTAATTGCTTGAGCGTAGAGAGCCCGTCCTCATCGGTAAAATGAGTCAGGGTAAGCAGTTTGGTTAGTTGCCAACGCGTGCTCTCATCCATTTCCGGCCTCACCGTTTCTGACAAAGAAACAAGGCATCGAAGCTCAGCAAAATTGTCATTGACACTCGGTAGCGAGACCTCTGGCAGGCCGCCACCAAAAGGCAGTTTCTGCGGTAAGTTTCGATTGCAACATTCCGCCTGTACGTACATCAGCCAGTTTTCACGACTTTCAGGAGCAAATAATCGGTGCTTTTTATCCACGAATGAAATGTAGCTTTCTCGGCCCGGTTCATCGAACCCACCTGCCCAATTCTTATCCTCTCGCCTCATGACCCAAAAAATCTCGCTTTTGTTCATGTAATGGGTGTGTTCACCGGCAAAATAACTGGGCAAGTTCTCGTATGTTTTATTCCAATTTCTAAGCGTGACATTCGAAATAGACACCACTTCGTTGCTCTCTGCTTCTTGGTATTGTGGAGACAGTTGGTATTCGTACTCGGCTGGCTCTAGTCGCTTTGGCTCCATGGTGGTTTTGAACAGATTGATGATGGGAACACAGCCTAATAACACACTGTCTTTGTCAACTTGCTTTGGGAGCCAGTCATCATTGCCGTCAAAGTAGAAGTTGAGTTCCAACTCCTCGTTAATACCTAGCTTTTCGAGCTTTAAGTCAACGACATCAAAGAACATAAACTTCTCGGGGAAGTGTAAATATTCCACCAACATCCTCGAAGAAGAAAAGCTTCGCTTGCTGTAGGGCACGACTTGTTGACTATCGATAAAACCGACAGCTTTGCGGTGACGTGGAGTGTACGAAGCCTGTTCACTACCATTCACCGAGACAGAGATCCCGATTAGGCTTTGGAACAATAGCTGATATAACCGCTGAGTAAGCTGTGCTTGGCCATTGAGGTAGAATCTCAGCGTCTCGACGCCCATCTCACTTAATGCAGACTCACCATCATTAGCCTTGATCTTTACCTTAAGTACAGATTTAGACGAACGCTCCCAAGGAGAGCCAATCGGCTGTATCGGGGCATTTTCAAAGGTTCCTGCCGATATATCGAAGGGATGCAATCTTGTTTCATAACACGTTCTGAATTCACATTCTTTGTAACCCGGCGCGCCAACCATCACCTTTTCCCCCTTAGAAACATCAAAGGGAGCAGAGGTCGACTCATTACATTTCATTTTAATGATCGACATTGAAGGGATTGGCGCATGAAAATCCGGATGCAACTGCCCCATCAAAGATTCCGTAAACTGCGGATAACTGTTATCGAGACTTTGACGTATGCGAGCTGTCATGAAAGCACAGCCTTCAAGAAGCCTCTCCACATGAGGGTCATCGACTTGCTGTTCGCTGATCCCCAATCGAGAAGCAATTTTGGGGTACTGCTCGCCAAATTCTTGCCCTTTATGGCGCAGGTAAGCTAACTCTCGGTTGTAATACTTAAGGAACTCGTCACTCATTTCATTCTGCTCAACTTCATGCCTAAACTTACGGGTTCTACTTCTGAGTTAAATGTCACTTCGTGTGTGTTATTGCCAATCAGACAAGTCGCGCTGATCTTTAGTCTCAAGGTTCTGTCTACTGCGCTCTTTTCATCTAGAATACTAACGTTCGGGCTTTCTAGGCGAGGCTCAAACTCTAAAATCGCATCACGAACGATCTCACACAGTTGATCTTGCCCCTGCTTGCTGCTGTATGGCATAGACGAAAAGTCAGGTAATCCATAATTTAAAATTGAGGACTTCACTTCTCTGAGATCATCCGAAATTTCCGTCCAACCGATACGGCTGTTCAGCATGGACTCCAAATCTCTTAGAAGATTGTCGACCAATGCTTGCTGACCCAACGGAAAATCCTTGTCTTCTCTAAGATGTGGATCGTTATCGATAAGCTTGTCGAGTAAAGAAGCGACCAATGGCATAAAAACCTCTATGTCAATGCCTTGCTTTCTGACAAGGTGTTCAGCTCAAAGATAGGTAGTGCTTTATCACCGACAAGCCAACATTTTTGACCTAGGCCGACAAACAGTTCACTTTCACCTAATTGCCTCCAATCTGTTTCTCGGCCGAGCTTTTGCGCGTCGGTAATGGAATCAATGTAAGTCAATGGCATATGACCCTCACCTTCACCCAAGCCTTCAATATCAAACTCAACAGGTCGCCAGACATGTTCAAGCATCGAGCCCGCTTGTTTTATGTCTAGCTGCTTAATGTTTTTGATCGGCACCAGAAAGTAGTTACCTGCCGTCGAGAAGAGTTCGGCGTATCCGGATAAACGATCGTCAATATCTCTTACATCCTCAAACTTTCGAGCTCCTTGTAGGAAAGGCTTTTGCTCTCGCATGTTTTCCAGTGACTGAGCAAGTTCATAGCCATGGTCAAACTCTTCATTTTTGATGGCTAAATTAAGGTCTACAACAAGCTCGTTGGCCTGCTGATCAAATTCAATAAACTGTGCAGTGGCAGCCCCACCTGTAAAGTCTTTTCGCGCTTGTGCCGCTTTCACCATATGGCGTAACTGACTCGCACCAGATAAATATTCAGGGAACAATTTAATAGACTGTATGAGCTGATCGTCAGCACGTTCAAAATCACCGTCAATACACAACAGTTCAATAAAAGAACTGCGTAACCCTGCATCTTTTGGTGAAGCTTTAATGTCTTCGATAATCAGTGTTATAGCCTGTTGTAAGTTGCCCTCAGAAAGCGCATTTTTCCATGTTTTCATTGTCTTCCCTTACACCACTTGTTCTGGTGATAATTCCGTAATAAGTTTGACCGCCGACACCATCTGGTCGAGTTGAAAATGAGGCCGTAAATGAACCACCGAATAATAGTGTCCGGGGGAGTCACGTTTTTCTTTAACGCTGATGTTTGCCTCATTTAAAGGGTACTTTGCCCTCAGTTCATCCGAAGCTTCGTCAGAGGCTGTTGTGTATTGATGAAGCCACTTTTGGAAGTCTCGTTGGATTGAATCTGCATCTTGATAACCACCGATTTTGTCTCGCCCCATGACCTTTATGTAATGGGCGATTCGTGAAACACAAAGCGTGTATTGCAGCATCGAAGTCAACTTGGCGTTCATAGTGATATGCTGCTCTTCGAACTGTCTTGGCTTATAAATGGACACGCTGGATGTCATCCCCACCATGTAAGTTTCTGCAACTGGTGACATGGTGATAAATCCACAATCCGATATTTCTTTTTCCTTGCGCTCTGAAACCTTTAAGTTCAAAGGACTTCTATCGCGGGTATTTTTGCTAGTGAAATGCACTGAACTTCGCGTGGGCGCTAAAATTGTTCCTTGTGTGTAATCGCCTTGCTTAACGCCCCTCATGTGAGTAAACCAGCCATGTTCTTGATACGTTCGAATTGCAATCGCAGCGAAACAAAAAGCGGCACTTCCCCACTGCAATTCGCGCTCAGAATCATTGATAGCCTCTTCGAAATCAAACCCTTCTATACGAGAACCGTCTCTGGTATAAGGCAAGCGAAACAGCACGTTTGGTGCAGCAATACCGATGAATTTCGCATCTTCCGATTCTCGTAATTTTTGCCATTTTATGTACTCAACTTGTTCAAACTGAGCACCGATATCAGTGGTCGATGACAGCTCTGAAAACCGATTAACACCAAACACACTTGGTTGAGCAGACAGAATGAATGGACTGAATGCCGCTGCCGCAGTTTGCGCAACCTTACTTAACACAGTTAAATCTCGTTCAAAGTGATTTTTCGCTGGGTCATGTCTTAGTTCGTAATCACCGACCACCACCCCAAAAGGCTCACCACCCGGCATGCCATATTCATTCTGATACAACAATTTAAACAGCGCAGATTGATCAAACTCGATGGCTTTCAGTGCATCTTTGCTGACCTCATCCCATGTTGCCGAAAGAACTTTTATCTTCACAGGCTCACTGGATTGGCTGGCAGTTTGCTCGCACAGATAGCGAACACCTAACCATGATTTTTCCAATGCTTGAAATGCTTGATGATGAATAATCTCATTCAATTGCTCTTCCAATATTTGGTCAATCTGATCGATTGCCATCAACACGCTATAACGAAAATCATCAACAGTTGAACTTTTTGTTCCTTCTAACCAAATTTTTGCCGAATGTATTGAATCTAATGACTCGACAAACTGGGTAATCCAGTGACTATCAAGTTCCGCACACCCAAGTGGACTGAACTCGTGTTTCAGTTCACTTGGGTCTAAGAAATTCAATGTCATATCGTTAGCCATTCCAAATAGTCACTTTTAATACTCAATCTCTATCCCCAAGCGTGAAAGGAGTGGTTGACCCAAAGGCCAACCACCTATTATTTAGCCACCCGATTGAGGGATTTTTGCGACCAAGCGCAATGATGTGGTCAACTCTTCCATTTGCAGCCAAGGCTTCAACCATGCCACAGCATTGTAGGAACCTGGCGCACCCGGAATTTCTTTCACCTGAACACGAGCATCGGCAAGCGGGTATTTCGCACGGATTTCTTGACCACCACCTTCTGAGGCATTCACGTAGCTTAAGATCCAACGGTTTAGCCACGACTCCACGTCTTCAGCTTCCATAAAGCTACCAATCTTATCGCGTGCCATAACCTTCAAGTAATGAGCAAAACGTGACGTTGCCATCATGTAAGGTAAGCGTGCTGAAATGGCCGCATTCGCAGTCGCATCAGGAGAATCGTGATTGGCTGGTTTTTGGCAGGTTTGTGCACCAAAGAAAACCGCGTAATTGGTATTCTTATAGTGGCACAAAGGAAGGAAACCAAGTTTACCTAGTTCCGCTTCACGTCGGTCCGTAATGCCAATTTCTGTCGGGCATTTCATATCTGGGTCGCCGTCATCGCTCATGAAGAAGTGCGTCGGTAGGTTATCTACTCGGCCACCACCTTCTGCGCCACGAATAGCGGTGCAGAAGCCATATTTCGAGAATGCATCGGTAAGCTTAGCACCCAGCACATAAGAAGAGTTCATCCAACAGTAATCATTATGTTCAGCATTCGTTGCAATACCCGACACTGAGTCAACGTCAAACTCTTCAAAGCCAAACTCTTCCACCGGCGAAGTTGCTTGTCCATAAGGCAAACGCGCCAATACTTTTGGCATGGTTAAGCTTACAAAACGAGAGTCTGCGCTTTCACGGAAAGAACGCCATTGAGCATATTCCAGTGATTCGAAAACTTTGTCCAAATCGCGAGGTTTAGAAAGCTCTGTCCACTCATCAAAACCAAACAGTGCAGGTGAAGCCGCAGATAAGAATGGAGAGAAACCAGACGCGGCCACATTAGACATTAAGCGAAGTGATTCAATGTCTTCTGGATGGTTAGTAAATTCATAATCACCAATCAGTGCACCATATGGCTCACCACCGGCACTGCCGAATTCCGACTCATAAACTTTTTTGAAGATCTGGCTTTGGTCAAACTCAACCGCTTTACTCAAATCTTTATGAAGCTCTTTCTTCGTCATGCTGATCATGCGAATTTTCAGTGTCGAGCTGGTATCTGAGTTCATGACTAAGTAGTTCAAACCACGCCAAGAACCTTCAAGTTTTTGCAGTTCTGGATGGTGCATGACTTCAGACAGCTGTTCAGAAATCTGACGATCGAGTAAGTTGATCGCTTCACGGAAAGTCACGGTTAGGTTCTTATTCCACGAGACCGTGCCTTTCATTGCTTCTTCAGTTAACGTCTTAATCAGCTCTTCAGCACGTGAAGCTTCTGTTTGCTTTGTTGCGCCAATCGCTTGCTCTAGGAAAGAGGAAGTCTGCTCACCAACCGTAGGATCAAGCTGCTTTTCAATTTGCGTTGTCATCACTTCACCCCCTCTGGATTATCCGTTGGGTGAGCGTCACCTAGTTTTAGCTCGCCTGCCAGCTTGGTTAAGTTATCCGTGTTGTTTAAGACATCTTCAAGGATATTTTCCAACTCTTCTGAACGATCCACCTTGGTCATTAGGTCACGTAGCTTATTGCGTGTTTCCATCAACTGGCGCAGTGGGTCGACTTGATTAACGATCGCTGCTGGCTCAAAGTCTTGCATCGACTTGAAACTCAGATCAACTTCAAATTGAGAGTCATCTTTCGCGAGTTTGTTGGCAACCTTAAACTTCACTGATGGGTTCATTTTCTTTAGAACGTCATCGAAGTTATCTCTGTCGATCTGAATAAAGCGACGGTCTTTGAGTGGCTTCAGCGCTTCCGTATTTTGTCCTGCGAAATCTCCCATTACACCAACAACAAAAGGAAGCTCTTTTTTCAGCGTTGTACCTTCAGTTTCAACATCATAGGTAATGTGAACACGAGGCTTCCTTACTCGTGACAGTTTCGAGTGGATACTCGTCATACCGTTCTCCCTTTCTTAATTTTCATTTTGTTCTGCTATGCCAACTAAACGGAAATAGCTTCTCTTTGCATCTCCGTCGGAGATCAATTCCGCCAGTAATTCCGGCAGAGGCATTCCACACCAACGAATGATTTGTTCGATGGAGTAAGAAACTGGTGAATGAGGCTCACTTTCTCTAAAGAAGTCTGCCACCTTTTGTAACTGCTCAATCGCTTGCTCACGCGATTGCATGTTTGTCATCAATAAAGCGCCGTTTTTCCCCTGTACCGTTGGTGCTTCCTGCTCCTCAGTCGGATCGAGCGTAATAACTTCAGTCACTTCTGATGGAGTTTGAAAACGAACGCCCAATAGATGCTTTAATGCCGAATGTATTGAATCTAGTTTTTTGGAAATGTATGAGCTCGGGGTAACATCCCCAACCGCATCATCAAGCTTTTGGCTAAATTGGCCAAACGCAGCCATCGCAAACTCAAGGTCAGAGATAAGTTCACGGTAAAACTCGTCAGATGTAGATTTCACCGTGTCGTTAATCTTGGACATTTCAACAGCACCCTGCTCAACCTTGTAGCGGCGCTTGTCTTCATCAAGTCTCTCTAACTCAATCGCTTGCTGATATTCCCAAAAGGCGTACGGTTGCTCTACACCCATGTCAGTCAGGGGAATAGATGCTAAAGGAAAAATTAACGTTCCTTCACTATCGATGCCATTTAGGCCAATAATGGAAGAGATACGCGTCTCCATTCCGTCTTCATCAGGCATTGGGTGCAGTTGTTCCCAAAAATTGTCGATGAAGTTTGAGGCGATTTCATAGCCAACCCCCATGCCACGAAATCCATAAAGACGCGTGAGGGCCTCAATTAACCATGCAACAAATTCTAAGTCTTTTGATTGATGAGAAAGAATGTCCGGAACTTCGTCAATAAAGACACGCCACAAATTAGTGTGCGTTAATATGCTCTCTTCTTCGATAATCGCATTACGCTCAGCATTGCGTGCCGCCATTCGACTGTCTTTTAAACGGTAGTATGCCGATTGAGGTGACACGTCTTCGCGTGGGTCTACACCTGTTGGGCGCTCTTCTGATACTGGCAATAGAACCGGAGCCAACCAATCGAATACTCTGTTAGAGTCAGATACACTTTTTGAATCAACCATTCGCCTTGCTCCTCAAGAATACTGGGATAGTCGCATCGTCTTGTGTTCGTCCTTCTAGTTCGCTTCTCTCACAACAGGCTTTGATTAAAGCACACGTGACGTTGTCGCTTGCACCTCTCACTAATGCAGAATGCATCAAAGCTAAGCCCGCCTGGTTAACCGAGTCTGCATGAAGTGTCTTGTGCATCTCTTCGTTGGTTAGTTCTTTTGATAATCCATCACTGCACAAAAGAAATTGGTCTCCGTCTGTGAGCTGGCCTGATACTTGGTCTATCGTGACTATTTCGTCCACACCTATCGCTCGTGTAATAACATTAGCCAGTGGATGTGACTCTGCATCCTCAAAAGCCAATAGACCTTGCTCAACCAAATCCATGACTTGACTGTGATCTCTGGTTTTTTGGGAGAAACGACCTTCGCTGAGTTGATAGATGCGGCTGTCTCCTACCCATAAACAGTGGAAGTAGCCATCTTGCATAAACAATAAGACAAGAGTCGTTCCCATGGTTTTGCCCTCTAAGTGGGCTTGGGCGTAATCAAAAATCTCTTTGTTTGCTTGCTGGACAACCGTTCTTAGTTCATCGATATTCGTCGTTTTGCTGTCTTTAATATGGCGAGCGATACGATCCACTAACATCTGACTCGCAATATCCCCCGCACTGTGTCCACCCATTCCATCCGCCACAACCCAAAGCCCAGCTTCAGACATCTCAAGTAAGGCATCTTCGTTATAAGGTCGTACTTTTCCTGGGTGCGTCTTAGCAAAAGTAAAGTAATTCCAATTCATTCTTCGCTTCCTACCAGTTCCACTTTTGCCAATTGCCGTCTAGCATTGCGGAATATTGTCCTATCGAGGGCAAGCCAGACGTCACCAACATGCACGGTTCGATGTTGTCCGAACCGTCTGTCCACCAAAAGCAAGGCGTTTTGTAGTCCTCACCAATCATTCGATTCAAGAGGCTGTTCACTGATAGCTGCGTCGAACGCTGATAAATGACGGACAGTTCACTTTCATAAACCATCGTTGGAACTTGGCTTACACCTGCTTCTTCGGTTGGTAGGTTGTCAGAGTCTGTCAGCCCTTGTGCCCATGCATCGAAAACAAACTCATCACTCAATACGGCAACTGCAAGGTTTTGGCTATGCTGTGTCCAGTCACTCTGTTGCCAGTAGTTCACCGCAGGTCCCTGTACTGCGCGCGCCACCGTAAAAAAGAAATAACGACCTGACGAATCCACGCTCGGAATGACACTGCCGATATAAGTGGCGTCTTCCATGTAAGAAACATCAAGCGCAAAATGCCAGATAGGAGCTGTCAAAAAATACTCGCTCCAATTTTCACCCAGTTGCTCACGGCTAACGGCAATCACCGCTTGCTGCCAATCGTGCCAACGACCAGTAAATTCTTGGGACAAACCGTCTTTAACGAAATCTCCTTTAGCCGGCATTTTCCCTATGTATCCCCAAGAAGAAGTTAAAGCGTTTGTGGACATCGGAACCTCTCCATTTCATTTGACCAGAATGGGTTTACCGTACTCGAAGGGATCAGCTCCAACTGAACTTTGTTACCATTGAGATCAATCATCACGATGTTGTCTTTTCGTGACTCCGGACGCGCTTTAAGCGATTGGTCTAGCAATCTAAAGATGCCCCATTCACCTTCATATGTATGAGCAATTTCTCGCTTTGATTCCGGCGGCGTAAATACGATTCGAGTTTGATCTTGACCTGCTGGCCAACTTAACGATTTAGCACGTGCTGGACCATGTTTATAAACGAGGTCTTGTTCACCTAACTCCAATACAAAGCGAGTGATATGTTGGTCTAGATAGACTGGCTTCATTCCAAACTCGACTCTCAGCGAGTTATCAGATTCAAAGAAGGTTTGTCTAATGCGCTTTGCTTGTTGAAACACCGCTAGTGTTTCAGGTCTCACACCGATTTCTTTCTCAAGTTTCCAGCGTCTAGAGGAGGTGTCCACAAATGGTTCGAGATACTCTTTAAAGAAAGAGTCCATCGTTCCACCGTAGCCGAAGAAACGTTTAAAATCTTTAAGTCGCACTTCCTTGGCCGCATTTGAAACAAAAGGATAACGTCCCGCGATAGAACGACGATACGGTTTTACTACTTGCGTTTGCCAAAGTTGGTTTAGGTGATCTTTAGAACCACTCTCTGCAAATTTTACTGACTCTTGAGACAACTCACCTAACCATTGATTAAATGGCTTTGGTAGCAACTCTCGCGCCCGTTCAAAAGAAGCTGCTACATCTTGGGTAACCGTTCCATCCAGAATACTCTTGTAAGCAATCTTTTGATTGTTCCCTGAGCTTGATAGATCAGACAAGTAAGAACGCAGATTAACCATTGCTTGCTGAATGTCGTCAAAATCTTGCTCATCCAAACGTAGAATTTCAGTAAAGTGTTGCTCCACTTCTTTCCCGGGCAAGGCTACGTTAAATGCATTTTCCTCAGGTAAATACAAATCGAGCTTGTCAGCCGTATTTGAAAACTTCACCTTTGCCACATTTCCCGCAACCTCAGAGGCGGCTTTTTGGTTTTCTGACAAAACCACTTTCGTTAAGCCCACTTCTTTTTGAATCGCACGCAGTAGTGATTCAATTGGCCTTTCGACACCAGAGAGCACCCTCGCCTGAGCGGAAGCCAACTCTAAACTTGGCGCTTGTTTAAGCTGGATGTCTTCAATCAGGTTTTTCCACTCATTGATATAATCTTGGTAATAGCGCTCTTGTACACCTCGAATAGCGCTTGCATGGTCAATTTCATGCGCTTTTAAATCGTCCCCATAGACCCAGTTTTCCTCCATCAAGCTCTTTACCGTGCGGTTAATTTGAATTTGAAAAATGCTATGGAATCCGTTGTAAGTGTAAAAACCAGAAATACCTTGCGATAGTGGCTTACCACTGTTTCGTTCGAACTGATCTAAACCCTTCGGTCCCAGAACGTCAGTCAACCTAAATGAAGGCACATGACTTTTCGCAAACTGCAACTTCATACGTTGGTAAGCACGTTCCGGCAAAGACATTTGTGTTAAGACTTCTCGAACCTCTGCTACCGATGATTCGTCGTAAGAAAACCCTCGCTCATTGCTGTCCAGCAAGTTTCGAGTGTGCGTCATTAAGCGCTCTCTTAGCACCTCATTAAGTACACCTGGATAATGACGTTCATAGTAGAAACCAAACCAACTCAGAACTTCCTCTTGCTTATATTTATTTGGGTTAAACAGCATCAAATAAGTTTTGAGTGTTTCGTATAGATATTGACGATGCTCTTGGTTTCCTTCCATTTCTGAGACAAGACTCTGGAGCACCATTGGGGCAAAGTGCTTATTTAACGCAGAGGTATAAGCGTTGTTCGCCGCTTGAGAGACCTTATCCCCTTGATACAGGCCAAACTTTTTGATCGCCGTTTCGTCTTCATAATCGCTTTGTTTACCGAGCGGTAACATCATGATGCGATCAAGCGTTTCTATTGCACTGATAATATCTGAATCAAAGTCCAAGCTATCCGCGCCTATCATTGCGTTGATATGGTCAGTCTCCTTATTGGTTTGACTAATAAGGTTCACGTTCCACTGGTAACTGGTGAACCAAACGCCCGAGGCACCGGCCAGTGCTACTGCACATCCGATATAAACGCCTCGGTGAAGCCAACTAGACTGTTTTTGATAATGACGATTCACCGTACCAAGCAATTGCTCTTTGAAAATCACTCGATCAAATAGGTTTTTGATAAAGTAACTATCAGAACTTCGACTGTTCATTGATAGCCCAAACTTGCCAAGTCCCAACCCACTTGTGGATTCATTCATTAAACGGCTAACAGGTATCCCTTCTTGAACCGAACTCACCATAAACACACCGCGGATGAGAGTCGGTTCTTCAAAGCTGTTTTGAGCAAAAATATCGGTTAGAAACTCGTCTAAGTTTGCCTGTAGTACACGCAGCTGTTTCGGAAACTCGAAGATAAGCGCACGCTTATCAAGATCATCTTCAGTTTCAAGGATCCTCAACATTCGAGCATCAAGACGTTCTAGTAGGTGATGAAACTCTTTATTAAAAAGAGAAATAACGCCTTTCTCATCCTCGCAATCTTGAGGGAACATAAAACCAAAGAGATCGTCTCGTTCTTCTTTACTCAAGTCAGAAAAAAACTCATTAAACCCCGCGACGAGATCCATCTTAGTAAGCAGTATGTAGATTGGAAATTGCATGCCTAATTGATTTTTCAACTCTTGTAGACGAGCCTTAATTGCTCTTGCGTGCAAGCTACGCTCAGTGCGAGTCTGCGACATCATGCTGGCCAAACTCACCGTCACGATAGCACCATTGATTGGTCTCTGAGTTCGGTATTTTTTGAGTAGTCCAAGGAACCCATGCCAAGCCTTTGAGTCGACCTTTTCCTGACTGTCTTGCGTGGTGTAGCGCCCTGCAGTATCAATTAACACCGCTTTGTTTGCGAACCACCAATCGCAATGTCGAGTGCCACCAACCCCAGCGACCGAATCTATACCCATTGACTCAGCCAAAGGAAATTCCAAGCCAGACTGCTTGAGAACCGTTGTTTTACCCGTACCAGGAGGACCAATCAAAACGTACCAAGGCAATTCATAAAGGCTGCGTTTTCCTTTATGCGTTTTAGTCACGACTTTAATTGCCTTTTCAATCCTTTCTTGCAAGACATTGATTTCAGAGGCGGCTTCTTTATCCGATTGAGAGTCAACTTCTAACAAAGTCTGAATACTCTCGTCTTCTTTTACTTTTTGCTTGTGTTGTTTAGTAAGATTGAAGATCCCCCAAACGAAAACCAACACCAAAATACTGACGAGACGTTGAAAATCCGTCTTTAAAGGTTCATAACCTGCAACGGTAATTAGTGGCCCAACAGCCCATATAAAGATTGAACAAGCTGCAACACCAACTAAGCCAATAAACCAGCGTTGAGTGAAGATTTTGCCTACTTCTCGGATACTCATTTATCTCACTTTCCTTAGTTCACAACCATTAGATCAATTTCGATTCGGCGATTAAGCGCTCGGTTCTCATCGCTAGTGTTCTCGACCAACGGCCTCGCGTCCCCTAACCCCTCAGGCAACACACGCCCTTCTAAAGCGCTATTCGCGATTAACTGCTCAGACATCGCGGTAGCTCTTGCCAGAGAGAGGTGCCAGTTAGAAGGATATTTGCTGGTAAAAATTGGCTTGTCGTCGGTATGTCCTGCGACCAAGATTTTCCCTTCTGTCGCCTCTAAGGTTCGAGCCAATTTGGATATCACGGGTTGAATGTACTCAACAACCTCGGCACTTCCAGACTCAAAGAGATCTTGAGCTTTGATGGAGATTCGAACTCGGTCTGGAAGCGCGTCGACCGTGACTAAACCTTTACTTATTTCTGTCGCTAGATACATGGAAACACGTTCAGCAATATCGGTAACTTGAGAATCAGTTTGAGGCGTTGACTCGACTTGTGCCGGAGCGATCAAGTTGATTAAGTTGGTAAAGGTTTGGTTGGAGGCTTTGTTGAGGTCATAACTAAAGTACATAAAAATACACACCAACAAAGCAAGTGTGACCGAGCAAACAACCCATAAAGGCGCTCGTTCGGAGATTTGCGCACCATTAAGAAGACGGGCTTCAACATTATCATTCAAGCCTTGTTGCAGACCTCGGCCATGATTCTTGAGCGTCACCATCACCTGCTTTCTCAAACGACGGTGCGCTTCGAGTCCGTTCTTCTCTAATCGATATTGACCGACAAAGCCCAAGGACAAGCAGACATACATTAATTCAAGAAGATCTAAATGAGACTCAGGAGAAGACATACATTTCTCAAGGTGTTGATAAAATGCCTCACCACCTTGGCTGCTAGAATAAAACGACGTTAGTAATGAATCGTGGCTCCAAGCAGATTGGCTACCCCAATTTGTATTCAATACCGCTTCATCAATAGCACAACACAAACAGTAACGTGCCGTATCTATCGTTTCTAAGTTAATGTTTTTCTGACGTAGTCGATTCTCGTAATCTCTTAATTTCTGCGCTAACGTTTCTTTTAAAAAGAACACATCAGAGTGCGTCGCCGTTGCTCTTATCTGACCAATGATAGAAAGGATGCCATTGGCTTCCGCCAGTATTGGGTTGGTACCAAAGGCGATTACCGTGTCATTGTTCACAACCTCGGTGCTTTTTGAAATTACCACTGTGCTGTCTGCCGATTGTGGCTGAGATACTTTGGCGCTTACTGGCCTTCCGCCTGGCGTTGGCTTAATAATTGTCTGTTCCATAGTGACGTCACCCGTTATTGGTTAATGCTCCAAAGCTCAATATCTGCATTTGGAAATTGGCCAGATAACTGTAGAGCGATGCCTCCACTCTCTTTTAGCCGGTTCCAGAAAGGTCCTTTTTTGATGACTTCAAAATAGACGTACCCGGTTTGATAAGGAATCTGCCTCGGAACGACATTGAGTGGCGCAACATTGATGCCATTGATCTGGTTGTTAATGAGGTCACGAATTTGTTCTGCTGGCCCAAACTTGAGTTGCGCTGGTACCAATCGTCTAATCTCGTCAGTGCTCGTATCAGCTTTAACAGCCAATACGAACTGACTGGAATCAAGTAGTCGCTTGTCTGGCAATGGTGTGACGTGTATACCGAGTTGGCGAGCTTCTAACGGTAACTTATTAGCAGTCTGGTCGAGTACAACGCTTAAGTATTGGCTTAACACTTGGTTAAGTTCCTGAACAACAGGAGTGAGGTTTATATGATCATAATCAGACAACTCAGGGGTACGCTTCGTTTTGCTAGAAAATGTTGAGAGTTCGCCGACGTAGCCCTTCAATAAAGTAATAAGCTCGAGCGGATGAATTTGATCTAATTTTCCTAGGTGCTTAAGAACCATCTCATATCGGTTTAGCATTTGTAGCATGATGAAATCCACCGCTGATGCAGAAGCCATCTTTCCTTGAAGCAGACGTTGAGAGACGACATCAGCACGAATCTTAGTCATTGCAGAGACGTTTTTAAGACAGCTCATCATGGCTTGATCATTAAGCGCATTTAGGTTCGGTGGCGTGAATTCATCATCCAAGATAACAACACCTTCACTTGTTACCTCTTTAATTTTTAGAATGGGCAATTCAACAAAACCAGAAAGCTTTTCATTGCTCGCTTTCAACGCCATGTTCAATGATGCGACTTGAATACACTCTTCGTCTTGACCTGTCTGAACATCAATAACATCAATATCTTTCAACAAATATCGCGACACCAAGCCTTCGCTAACATCAGCGACCACTTTCTCTTTCAAGCTCTTCGCCGGTACGGTTAGCTTAACGAGCGTGTCTTGCGTACCTTTTTCAACGCTCAAAGGGTTGAGCTCAGCGCTCGTACTCTGTAGTTGGACGACCGTCATATCAGGCAGAATTGCGTCTACACTCTCAACCTCCACCAGCCCTTCTTTAAGGCTGTTTGAGTTAACACGGACTTTGTAAACGCCCCAATTATAGGGGTGTTGAAAGCGATTTAGCCCCTTGAATTCTTGTTCTATCGCACGTTCGCTTTGTTGAAAATGTTGAGGACGTAAAAACATCCCCTCACACCATGCTGTGCGGGAGTAATGTGTCATGGTTTTATCGCCAATCAAGATTAGTTAACGAACAAAGACAAATCGTCTAGTTGAATTTGATAGGTGTTGTACCCGGTTTGATCAACCTTAATCACCTGTCGCCAATTTGAATTTTCTATATCTCGAAAAGCCGCAACTAAGCCGAGATATTTCGTCTTAGCAGACATACTTGCGTGATAAACCTCTCGTTGGCCAGGCGTTAGCGATATCTCATACTTGTTCACTAAGTCTGGCCCCAAAACCGTGTCGTAGTTTTCATATATTGAAAAGAAATCTTGGCTTTCAAACACCGTCGAAGAAGTGAGCTCAAACACATAAATAACGACCGGAGAAGGTCTGCCATTTGAATCAGGGTTGATGTTGTGTTTTGCAGCTAGCTCTAAATCAGCGTAAGGGGCAACTACAAGGTTTGCAGCGGAGCAGCCCGCAAGTAGTGCAGTAAAAAATAGAACTAGAGTTTTCATTATCGCTTTCATCATCATCCCTTAAATTTTAGTTTTTAGCGCGCTTTCATAATGCTTTGCAAAATCTTCTAAATAAAATGGCGATTCTTTATTTATAACTTCATCTGTCAATTGATGGTGAATACCTTCAAATTTTTTCCAACTGCATGCATATTTTCTCGCCGGAATTAACTTATTTAAGACACTATCATTGGACATCGCATCAGAATAAATCGTTGCTGGCTCTACTAATGACATAACACTTGATACAGTACCCTCGACACCTTTCATTAAGGCACGCTCATGATTTTCAATATCAAAGAATGCCTCTTTTATCGCAATATCAGCTCGCATAAAACTTGCCGACTGGCGATTATATAAATTATGAATTGCGTCTTCTAAATTAGCAGAGAACTTTAACGGGTTATTTTCAGATTTTCTAAATGCCGTATGATTCAAACGATTATTTTGTTTAAACTCGGCACGATTGTGTAATGTTTCCATTAAGCCTAATAGCATCAGGGAAAACGATTGACCTAACTGCTCAAACCATTGCTCACTGCCTTCATCCGGGACCATATTTGGGTTGATACCCAAACCTCTAATAAAAGCCTGTACGTTTTTCTCATCGAACTCATGTGAGATTGGAGTATGGGAAGGCAGCTTTTCTTCTTCTCGGTCATCTTGAGAGTGAGATGTAGGTGCATCTAAAAAGTCATCCATGAAGCCGATATCTAGTTGAAACTCGGAAGAAACGCTCTCTTTTAATAGATCTGAGGCATTCAAACCAAAGTTGTCGTGAGCCAAGTTTTCAAGAGCAACTTTCTCACCTACTTCATTGATTTTATTAGCCTCATTTAAAGAATTGTCAATGCGACGCTCTTCAAGGTTGACTTGAATTTGATAATCGCCGAGGGTCACTACATCACCATGATTCAGTGCTAATTCATTTCCTTGACCAACAGGGCTGACTGCGTTGTTTACAAAAGTGCCATTAGTGGAGAGGTCTTTAATCAAGTATTTGTCACCAAACTTGATCAACTCTCCATGCTTACCTGAAATGACTCTTTCAGGATCTGGCAACGTCCAATCGCACTGTTCTGAGCGACCAAAACTGACTTTTTCATGCTCGCCTATCGCGTCAAAAACGAATTCGTTGTCTATCTCTGGTGTGAACTTATGAAAGCTCGTAATGGTTAAAACCAACGTCATGTAAACCTCGCCAAAGGAACTGCTTAATATATAAATTTAGTTCTTAATAGTTAGGCGATATCTTATTAACACTAAAGTTAATAATGCCTAATCAAATAATAATTAGATTTCACGAACGGAATAATGAATTAAATTTTCAGCAAAGCAATCGAGGATTATTACCCAGGACAAAATATACAACGAGGTTCAAATTTTTGACGCTAAATTTTTCATTCGTCAAAAATCCGATGTTAGCTTTACCGAGAAATCAACATTTAACTATTTTTCATTAGTTGATGAATTATATATTCACACCATCATTTTATATGGAGCCTCGTGATGGACGACCAAAGTAAAAACAATTCTATAAATAAAGATTCGAATGGTGATAAAACAAAAATTGTAAAGACTCAAAAAAGAGAAAATACAAACGACAAGATGGGTAATATAAATAATGAAGGCTCAGCCCAAAATAATAATGAGACAAATACAAAAGTGTCTCATAATCAAAACACTATTCCACCAGTGGGTAACCCTCACTCTAACTTCGAGAACAGCGCTCATAAAAAGCGTCCTGATTCTTTACTCGGTGAGACAATCAAAAACAGGTATGAAATCGAGTCTTTAATTGGTCATGGTGGTTTGTGTGACGTCTTTTTAGCGAAAGACAAGATCCTCGAATCGTCCGGTTCCGATACTCCATATGTCGCGCTTAAAGTTCTCCAGAATGAGTATGCCTCGCAGCTTGAGACCGCACGCATGCTGATTCGTGAAGCACAACAAACTCAGAAGTTAAGCCACCCGAATATTATCCGCGTTTACGACTTTGGTGTTGATGGCGACATTTATTTCCTTGTTATGGAGTACGTTGATGGTGAAACTTTGGAAGGGCTAATTCAACGCTCTCGACCGGACGGGTTAAGATACAACGCTGCCCTATCGATTCTTAATCAAACGCTGGACGCGTTGTCGTATGCGCATTCACTCGGCGTCGTTCATGCAGATTTAAAACCTGCCAACGTCATCCTCACGTCTGAAGGAAAAGTGAAACTGTTAGATTTTGGTGTATCAAAAACTCAGCAATTAAAACATGACCAATACGCCGCTAAGCGGAAGTCCCAAGATACAGACACACTTGGCTATACACCAAATTATGCGTCACTAGACATTTTGTCGGGTAAAGAGCCTAAATTCAGTGACGACCTTTTTGCCTTCTTCTGTATCACTTTTGAACTTTTAAGCTGCAAGCATCCTTATGGCCGTACCCCTGTCGACGAAGCGTTGAAGAAAGGTATTAAAGTGAGGAAGCCAACTAATTTACCCTTCTCAAAGTGGAGTCTATTCGCTAATGCTTTTGCTACAGGGACCGTACCTCAAGGCTTAAATTGTGTTGACATAAAAGCGCGACTCAATAGAAACCGTTGGCCTTTGTACTCTGGTATTGCTGCTAGTGTCGCTTTATTGGCGGCACTTGGCATGTTCTATCAACAGCAACAAGGTACGATCTCCAAACTAAACCTAGCACTGGCAGAGAAAGAGCAAACGATCGAGTTGGCCGAACAGTTGCTCAATACATTACCAGAAGACACAAAAGCGTTAATAGATGACAAACAAGGGCTACATCCTGTGATTGAGGCGGGTTTCCTACGCCTGTATAAGCCTCACCTCTTGGGCGAGTTTGAGTCGAAAATTGATGATGTACTGAATTCCGATGTCACCACTTACCCAAATTACGACCAAATTGAATCCATCTTGCAACAGGCAAAGGTTTACTACCCTGACTCACACAAAATTGAAGTGTTGGCATTGGATATTCAATCAAGTAAACATTCAACGCTTCTTTCTATTGCACGTCAGATAAACAGCCACTTAGAAAAATCCGTTTATGCTCAGGTTGAAGGTGAGAAATCGATCTATGATCTCAAGAAAGAGCTGCAAGAGATCCACCAAGACTACCCTTTCACACCTAGCTCTCTAGCAAGTGAAGTATTTGGACAGCATTTGAATGACGCGCTTCAACTGAGAGATGCTGCCGCTTTAGTTACCTTGATTAAGGTTGGAAATACGTTCTTTTCCGAATCTGAAGAACATCAAGAAAACTTGGCTTTCAGCAATGCGATGAAAGATGCCGTGTTGGAGATGAAGTTGTACGAGACAGCCAAAGACAGCACTACCCCACTTGCTTTCCCCTCGGATGCCGCCCGCCTTCTCTATCAAGAAGAGTTTGAAGGGCTGCACTATCGCCTAAAACAGGCTCGCACGACAGTAAATCTAGATAAGTTAGTAAAAGACATTGACGCGTTTGCCGAGAACTTTCCGCCAGGTTTTCAAGACATTAACGACCTTAGGTTCCAAACTGCTGATAAATACCTTCAGTTTTCCGATATCTTGCTGAATAAACGAAAATCCAAGAGTGCAAGGCGTGCAATGAAAAAGGCGAACGAGCTATTAAAACGGTTAGAAAGTGACGCAGAACAGAGTTAATGACTACAAAAGTTGATGAGGGGCATATCGCCCCTTCTTTGTCGCAAAAACCACTTGCCTTTATGCAAACTGATGACTAACTTTATTTTAGAGTGTGCTAATCCGTATAAATAGGTAGAAGTTTGACCGCAGGGAAGATCGAAGTCGATAACATCAGCATTTTAGTCATTGACGACTGCTCCACATCAGCGACGTTGATCAAGCATCAACTGGTTTCGCTCGGGGCAAAATTGGCGAACATCACTTGTGTGAATAGCGCGCAAGAAGCATTGAACGCGGTGAAAACACGCTTTTACTCATTTATTGTAATGGATTATCACTTGTCGACTAAATTGACCGGGCTTGATTTGATCAATTTGATGAGCCGAGCCAAGTTAATCTCTGACACCACTGCGGTTCTTATGATATCTGGTGATGCAACGCAGGAAACGGTACTAACTGCCCTCTCTGGCCGAGTAAGACACCTTCTTACCAAACCACTTCAAACCAAAGCGTTGAAGAACAAGATGCTTGCTGCATTACAAGAGCAGCATAACCTTGCGGAAGTACGTCAATCACTGGGTAAATGTAGTGCTCTCACTCTCGCTGAAGTAGCACGCCTGCATAAAAAGTATGCGACGAGCGTTTGTGTAGAATCACTGCTTATCGATACCTTGGTCGAAACTCAGCAGTTTGATGTGCTTGAGAACTTTCTTCCCTTCTGCAATGACAAAGAACACGCAAGTCGTATCTGCGCCGAAGCCTTTTTACTCCATAAACAAGGAAAGATCAGGGAAGCGGTGGACGTACTAGCAAATTATGTCACGCATAACCCTCTTTGCTTGAGAGCAATTGATAATCTCGTTGGCTTATACGAAACACTTGGCCAGCACAATAATGCGTCCATTCTGGCAAACCGAGCGTTTGAGCTTACACCAAGCAGTAGCGTA
This sequence comes from Vibrio sp. B172a, assembly GCF_030248355.1. Lineage (NCBI taxonomy): Bacteria > Pseudomonadati > Pseudomonadota > Gammaproteobacteria > Vibrionales > Vibrionaceae > Vibrio > Vibrio sp. B172a. The sequence continues at coordinate 61,432 of NZ_JAHGAC010000029.1, forward strand.
CGTATGGTCACTGTTTCTCGAATAGTGTCTAAGCTTGGACAGATAGAAAGGCTATACGAGGTTGGGTATCTATATGCTTCGAACGTTTCTTCAACTGATACGCTCTGGTTATCTGCAATGAATTCGTATGTTGATTTGATCAGTGAGCACTTCAAGACGCTTTCGAGCGCCAACGAGAAGAAAAAAGTGCTTATAAAACTGAATGAATTTTGCTTACTGGCGGAGAAACAACTGAACCGAAATCAGCAAGTCGATTTAGCGGCCTTCAAGCAAATGATGCAATGCAAGTTGTTGTTGCTTGAAGCGCGACCAGAATACGCGCACAGAAAGCTGATGAAGTCTCTCAGCTATTACTATGCAACACCAAATAAAACCCCGTTGCCCTTGCTGAAACAAGCGATTCCATTGATGGATTTCTTCGGTGAATTCGCAATTAAACAGAGCTTACTGGCACTACTTGCAGCAAAGTCTGGAGTGCCGATGAAACAAAGCGCTCAAGGAGACAACAACGACAAGCGCTTGAGAGATAGATACCCGTTCTCAACTGAAATGCGTCTCAAAAAACTCTCTGATAACAGCATTGATGCCACAGATATTATATTGGACGAGAGCATTGAGTTTCTTTCTCAGCGTCCTTTACCACCCAATTGGTCTAACTGGCTCAAAGATTACCTATCCGGTTCTTACTCGTCCCAGTTGCCAACCCCTTTTAACCTACAAGCCACACAGTGGAGATGAGCAATGATCAATTTCGAAGTACTCAATACTTATATGGACAACGATGTCGATATTATCTTTGCTGTTTTCTCAACCTATATGGAAGACTACGAAGATGGATTGGACCGTATTAATCAGCTTAACCAAGACCAAAATTGGCCTGAGTTGTTCCTACTGTCACACAGTCTAAAAGGCATCCTTTCAAGCTTTGGAGAGGAGTCAGCAGTATCAGCACTTAACAATATAGAGGAGCACACAAGAGATAATATCGCACCAGATAGCGGGGATCTGGCTATAGTTAATAAAGAGTTGGTTACGATAAACCAACAGATAACTGATTACTTATCCAACATGGATTAGTGACAAAACAATAAAAAATATTACGTTAATTGGAAATGCTAGGCTATGAACAACACAAATTTTAAAGAGTTGATAGATTCGCTTAAGGATCTGACGCCAACTCAAAAAAAATACTTAATAAGCCAGACGCGGCTTTCTTTAGAAGAAAGTGAAGTCCTGAAAAACAAAGACTTACTGACACCTGAAGAGCTCGAATTATTGCTTGCTGTAACAAACGTAAAATGAAAGACCGATAGAGGGAGCTAGACGCGACCATTACGGTTTTTCAAATTCTGAATCAGAGGGGTTAGCTGTGCTGACCCCTTTTTCATGGTATCTGCGTTAGAGTTCGATGATTGCCAACATATCTTCACCATCTTCATCCAGACCAACTTCTTCAAAACCAAACTGACTGTAGAAAGGCTTGGCGACTGGATTAGTCGGGTTGTAACAGATCTCTATTTGTTTGATATTGGGCGCTTGTTTGATCTCTTCTATTGCCAGTTTTAATGCAACTCGCCCTATTCCTTTGTTTTGGTGTTTGGCATCGACCATAAAACGCCAAATAGAAACTTTATCTCTTCCTTCATGAACCCACATGAAAAAACCAACGGCTTCCTCGTCTAGATAGATTGCACGAACCACATGGCCTTCGTTGTAGAAAGACTCCACCAGCGACCACATGTTGCATGCTACAAATTCTTCTTGTGGTTTCGTTACGTCTAAGTCGCAGACGAATTCATAGTTTTGTTTCGTAACCTCTCTCAGAGAGACATTCATGGCATCCTTTCCTTAATCATGTCTAATTTGATATTTTCGATGATGGTTAGTACATATACCCCAACCAATCGAGTGCACCCTTTATCACTATTTGACCACGTAACGGCTTCACATAAAGGTCTTTAAGCCTTTCTTCTGCGACGCCATAATTTTTGTGTTCGTGCACTCTCAACCAGGTCGCCTCTGCCTCAAAACACTGAAATCCGTTTTTTAGATAAAGCGAAGGATCGTCAGCCACAAGAATGATGAAATCAACGTCTTTGTCTTAGGCATACTCTGTAACACGAGTAAGCATTGTTGAAGCGACACCTTTCCCTTGGAAATCAGTATCAACGCATAAATCGATGATCCCCAAAAACTTTGGTTGGCGTTCATCACGCGATAGTCTAGCCCCATATAACCAATCAGCTTTGTATCTTGAAACTCAAGAGCACGATAATGAGGTAACTGCTTGTAATAAGATTGGTCTGACCGATGCTCAGGAAATGCGGTATTTCGCAAATGCTTGATGGCTAGATGCTCGGCTGGGCTTAAATCTAGCTCTGGAACAATATTCATTGGTACGTTCGACCGTTATGTTTCAACCAACCACCTTCATGGCGTCCTTGTGGATCGTGGTGCGTCCAGTGCAAAACACCACCTTTTGAATTCCACTCATATTCACCATTAAATTCAATACGGTCGCCAACGTTCAGATTCGCAACTCTTGGAGCCAAGTCAATATTGTGAGCAACCAAAAGCGTTTGGCGGGATTCTAACTTAAGGATGAATTTTTGATGTCTCGAGCCAACGTTGTCATCTCGTAACACACGAATGACTACACCTGAACCTCGAACTTGTACATCACTTTGCTGCGACTGATAAGCTTGCTTCAATACTTGGTCATTCGCCATTGATACACTCGGTATTACAGCCAAACTGCCGAGTATTAATGCCAATAGAAACTTACTTTTCTTCATAGTTTGTTGCCTTGTATTTCTCTAAATTCTGGTTTGAGTCATTGATTGAGCACTATCCGCTTGTTGGATTTCTTCTAGCTCTTTGATATCGATTTGATCGACTTCTCGATTGAGGATTCGTTTGTACTTAACGAGAGAGATCGTGTTGATTACCGGCAAAGTTAGCCCATGAAAATCGCGCTGTACAGATTCGGCCAAATTAATATCAAGCGATACCCATTGTTGGTTTGAGGTGTTGAAAATCTTCGTCCCCGGAGTTAATCCGATTTCAATTTTCTGGTTTTCATAAATCAGCTGAAGGTATTCTAAGTCCCACCCTTCTTCACAGTAGTGTTTGAGCGGTTTACTTACAAAAGGTTGAAAGAACGGTAGAAGCGCATGTACCTCCTCTTTTTCAATATAGAGGTCAATGTCAGCAATAGGCCGAGAACCACCATGAAGGTGGGCGGCGAAACCTCCGACAATCTGGTAACGAATATCTTGCTTATCCAGAATTCCTTTCAGCCAAGACATTGCACGATACACTGATTCATTCATCCGCTGTCCTTTTGTTTTTATTAGTATGCATTCAATACAATAATCAATCACTGTAAGTAATTTATATTAAAAATAAAAGGTTAAAGTGCCTCGCGCTTTTACTTCGATTAATGAGCCACCAAAATGATCAAATACCCTACGATTTTGATAACAGAATATTATACAAACAATAATCAATGATAATTTCATGTTTGCGTGTAATACCTTTATCTTTAGCTTCAACAACGTTGCTTGTTGAAATGCCTTTGTCACTCCGACATCGCCTCACAAGCCGAGATAAGAAGGTTAAATATGAAATTTCTTCACACTATGATCCGCGTGGCTGACCTGGATAAGTCCATCGAGTTTTACACCAAAGTTCTTGGTATGAGCGAGCTTGATCGCTTCGAAAACACAGAATACCGCTACACTCTTGTGTTTGTCGGTAACGCAGACCAACCAGGCAGCGCAACGATTGAACTGACTTACAACTGGGACACAGATAGCTATGACCTAGGTAATGCGTTCGGTCACATGGCGTTAGGTTGTGAAGATATTTACGCTGCATGCGACAAAATCAAAGCACTTGGTGGCAATGTCACTCGTGAACCAGGTCCAATGAAAGGCGGTGAAACTCATATCGCATTCATTAAAGACCCTGACGGTTACCAAATCGAATTGATTCAAACAAGCAAATAACGAGGTTAGTCATGAAAGATACATTGTTTCAACCTGTACAACTTGGTTCTCTAGCGCTTCAGAACCGTATCGTTATGCCACCAATGACTCGCTCTCGTGCAAGCCAACCTGGCAACGTCGCAAACGACATGATGGCTGAGTACTACGCACAACGCGCATCTGCTGGTTTGATTGTTGCAGAAGGCACACAGATTTCACCTATGGGTCAAGGTTACGCTTGGACACCGGGTATTTACAGCCAAGAACAAATCGCAGGCTGGAAAAAAGTCACTGACGCAGTACACGCAAAAGGCGGCGCGATCTTCGCTCAGCTTTGGCACGTAGGCCGTGTAACTCACCCTGACAACATCGGTGGTGAGCAACCAATTTCTTCTTCTGCAATAAAAGCAGAAAACGTGAAAGTATTTATTGATAACGGCACAGATGAGCCTGGTTTCGTTGACGTGGTAGAACCGCGTGAGATGACAAAAGAAGACATCAAAGTGGTTATCGAAGAGTACCGTCAAGCGGCATTGAATGCGATTGAAGCGGGCTTTGATGGCATCGAGCTGCACGCAGCAAACGGCTACCTTGTAAACCAGTTTATCGATTCTGAAGCAAACAACCGTACAGATGAATACGGTGGTTCAGTTGAAAACCGTCTACGCTTCTTGGGTGAAGTGGTTGAAGCGATGACTCAAGCGATTGGAGCTGATCGCGTTGGTGTTCGTCTTGCTCCGTTTACGTCACTAAACGGTACTGTAGATAAAACACCAGTAGAAACTTACACAGCTGCTGCGGCACTGCTTGATAAGCTAAACGTTGTTTACATGCACATTGCAGAAGTAGACTGGGATGACGCACCAGATACGCCTGCTGAGTTCAAAACAGCCGTTCGTGAAGCTTACAAAGGCACCATCATTTATGCTGGTCGCTACAACACAGAGAAAGCGGCTGAAGCTCTAGAAAGTGGCTTGGCAGATATGGTTGGCTTTGGTCGTCCGTTCATCGCGAACCCTGACTTACCGAACCGTATCAAGAACGATTACCCGTTAGCGGCTCACGATCCTGCGACGCTGTTTGGTGGTAACGAAAAAGGTCTGTTGGATTACCCGACTTACCAAGCAAACTAAACCGTTGAGCTTGCCTAGTTCAGCCGACTTATTTGAATAGGCAAGTTGAATAGACAAAAACCCCGCAGATGAGTTTGAATGCATCTGCGGGGTTTCTTTTTTAGCGCCCAGAGTTGTCTGACATTATGGCTTGGGTATTGAAATGGGTTCTAACGACGCTGACAAGAAGTGCAACCACGACAAGCCGAGCGTGTGGTTTTATCCAACAAACTTCGCTGCACTTTGCAGTATGCGTTCTTTAATGCACGGCGAGCCGCAAACCAATCTTCAGGCTTAGTCAGAATCAAATAGCCATTGAAGCGCTTTACTAACTCCACTCTGTGTTTATCAATAAAGCGGCTGTCAAAACCAATATCGAAATAATCCAAAGCTTCTTCGATACAAGTAAAGCTGACAATCTTGGCTTGAATATCGTTTTGGCTCATAGCCTCGTTTCTGAGTTTGTTCACTTAGCTTGCAGTATAAAAACTTCCGTTCAACCGTTCTTTGATTTACATCCGTAGCACGTCATTTTGCTAGAAACCGCCGAGTTTTAAATTTTCAAAATGAAAATCAATATAAGAAGTCAACCTGCAAAACTCTTCTCATCTTCAAAATGGTTTTTAACTCACTGATTTTATGGCCCTAATTCTTGGTGCGCATTTTGCGTTAGTGAGTTTGTTGATTAGGGAGAGATGATGATGACTTACCGAGCAGAAATAGATGGATTAAGAGCGATTGCCGTCATATTGGTGATCTTCTTCCACGCAGACATCGAAGCGTTTGCTGGTGGCTTTATTGGCGTAGATGTGTTTTTCGTGATCAGTGGATATTTAATTACCACAATTGTGATAAACGATTTGGATAAGAACCAATTCAGCCTTGCTGATTTCTATGAGCGCCGAATTCGTAGGATTCTGCCCTTACTGCTGTTGGTTATTGCAGTGTGTTACCTACTCTCTTGGTGGTTGTTCCTTCCACATGCACACAAAGAAGTGGGCGAGTTTTCTGTGTCTTCCATTCTGTCCGCTTCTAATGTTTTGCTTTACCTCAAAGGGCATAATTATTTTGGGCTGGAAGAACAAGCCAATCCGCTCTTTCATACTTGGAGCTTAGGCGTAGAAGAACAATACTACATTGTCATCCCTCTTTTGCTTATGCTGCTGGCACGTGGCAAGCTCATGTCTTACCTCACCTTCTTCATTGCGGTGTTTGCACTAAGCCTGATGACTATTTGGTACGCCAGTGGTGATCCTGATTTCGCCTTTTACATGATTTTCTCTCGTGCGTGGGAACTGGCGGCGGGCTCTCTGATTGCCCTAGTGATGCGCAAAACCGTCATCAAACCCAACAACACCTTAGCTATGATTGGTTTAACGCTAGTTCTCGCCTCTGCTTTGTTGCTTGATAAATCAAAAGATGGCGCTGGGCTCATACTGTTAATCCCTGTGATTGGCACCGCACTTATTATCTTGTTCTCATCCAAAGACAACACGCTGGGTAAAGCTCTAAGCCTCAAATCAGTGGTTTTTGTTGGGTTGATTAGCTATAGCCTTTATTTGTGGCACATACCATTGCTGGTTTTTTATCGCTACGTACTTACTGCCGGACAAGAGTTCAGCCTCGCGTTTTATCTTGTCGCCCTATTTGCCTTTTCTTACTTAACTTGGCGCTTTGTTGAAAAACCTTTCCGTAGCCGCAAGAAAATCGGCATGAGCACACTTGCTGCTTCACTTGTGTTAATCACCCTGCCGTTGCTTGCTTTTGGTGTCGTCGGTCATAAAAATGGAGGCTTTCCCGACCGTAGTGCGTTTTTCGAAGCGATGCGCGTAAACAATGGCTACGGCATTGCATGTAATGGTAATACAACCATCAACGACACTTGTTCTTCATCTTCAGAGCCTACTGTCGCAGTATTGGGTAACAGCCACAGCATGGTCTTTGTTCAGCAACTCTCGAATGACACGCCAACGGGAGTTGTCCAGCTTACGCAAGATTCTTGTGCAGTCGGTTATGTCGACATGATTGCAGGAGTCAGTAATCTATCTTGTCGAAGCTTCTTCACCGATGCAGTCGAAACCATTCGGAATACGCCTTCAATTCGACGTGTGGTGATTTCATCTAACTTCAATAAAGAGCTCTCTAAGCAGGACTATCAAGCGTCGCTCACCCACCTATTGAACGAGGTAGAAGACAGAGAAATCGTTGTCTTTGGCCCGACACCTTCTGCACCGCATGCTATTGGCGAATGCTTATGGAAAGCGCAATTGTTTGGTGATAACACCGGCAATGAATGTGACTTTGCACCGAAGCAGTCACACCCGCATCATGTAGCAACGCTGGCAGCGTACTTTGAACAATTTGAACATGTGGAGTTTGTCGACCTTACTAACTACATCTGCCAACAGGGCAAATGCGCAATGAAAGTGGGCAACAACAATGCCATGTACACCGATGCAAGCCACCTCTCTTACAAAGGCGCAGAAATTGTATTGAATAGCTATCAGAAGGAGTTGAGTGACAATCAACAGCTGACTGCTCAGCATTAACGCAATGACAAAAGGAAGCTCAGCGCTAATCCAAACGCTGAGCTTTTTTATTTGAAGATTCGTGGGTCGAAAGCAAAATCAAGCTTCTCTGCTTTCTTCAGGATGTCTTTCATCTTGGGATGGTTTGGATTGACGACGTAGTTATTGTCACGAGGAGAAATTGTCGAAGGCACTTGCAGTGCAGCAAACTCAGGATGCGGATCGTTGAGAAACTGGTCGCCAATGTATTGTGTGGATTCACTAGCAGGAATGGAGCGCCAAGTGACCGGCAGATCTTCTTCATCCAGTGCGGCAATTAAGTATTCCGGCATCTCGATACGATACAAATCGTAAAGCTTGGTGATCGCCGGATCATTGTTTACATGAACGAAAACTTCTAACGAGCAAAGAGATTCGGATTGAGAAAAATACAGTGCTTCGGTTCCTTTAGAGTTCCATCGCCCGCCGTACAGCTTGGCACCGATTGGGCTAAATGGAGACTCAGAGAACTTCTTTTGAGTCAGTCGATAGAGCTTCATATTACGAGAATACCCCGTGCTCTAGTCTTCCAATCAAATCTTTGACGATTTCAAAATCAACCGTGGTAGAAACCATGTCTAATGGGCGCTTGCCACCCAAACCGTAAACATTTTCCCGCATCCAACCTAGTGCGCATTCTTCATCATCAAACAATTCTGTTGCTAGCTTAAGTAGCATCGCTAAACGATAGATGGCATCACTCTCTTGCGTGTTGAAGCGCTCTTCGTTTTTGAGTCGACGTTTGATGGTGCTCACCGGGATCAATGTAACGTGTTGGAATTCGCTTTGAGAAAGCTTCACACGCTCGACGATATTACGGTATACCTTTGGCTCAAAGCCTTTATGAACCGCATCGGTACGACCGGTTTCGGCATCTTCAATGCCCAGCATAAACCAAAAGTTTGCCTTATGAGGCAGCTTCGGTTTAAAGCTTTTTAATGTTGCCGTTGCCATACTGAGCTCCTATAGACCAAATGGTCTTAATATTATGGTCCATATGAGCTCAATTATCAATCGCACAAATTGCAGCTACAGTAAAACAGGCACGAATCAGAGCAAGAGAAACGTTAAGGCTTGTCTACGCCTGCGTATTTCACCCCAGAAAGCAACGCCATATCGCGATTCCAAGTGGCGAGGTCGTGTTGATTAAACTTGCTGAGATCATCGTGGCCACACGCCCTTGCCATCACTTGCATCAACTCAACCGAGGCTTCAAAGAAGTTCTTCAATTGAACCGAGGCTTTATCCACATTCAACCGCTGTCTTAAATCGGCTTTTTGCGTTGCAATGCCTGCTGGACAATTGTTGGTATTGCACATTCTCGCGGCTACACAACCTATCGACTGCATCGCACTGTTAGAAATCGCAACGCCATCTGCACCGAGCGCCATCGCTTTTACAAAGTCCATTGGAACACGCAGTCCACCCGTGACAATTAACGTGACACGGTCACTCATACCTTGTGCATCCAGGTAGCGTCTTGCTCTAGCGAGAGCGGGAATAGTTGGCACGCTGATGTGATCACGGAACATAGCAGGCGCTGCGCCCGTACCTCCTCCACGACCATCCAAAATGATGTAATCCGCACTGGCATCGAGTGCGAATTGAATATCTTCTTCGATATGGTTTGCACTGAGCTTGAAGCCTATCGGGATACCACCTGTCACTTCCCGTACCCGATCTGCAAACTTTTTGAAATCTTCTGCGGTATGCAGATCTTTAAACGTCGGTGGTGAAATCGCAGATTGCCCTTCTGGAATGCCACGCACTTGCGATATTTTGCCCACATTTTTATTGGCTGGTAGATGACCACCAGTCCCTGTTTTTGCTCCCTGCCCACCTTTAAAGTGGAAGGCTTGAACATTGAGCAACTTAGATTCGTCGTAACCAAATTGCGCACTCGCCAGTTCATAGAAATAACGCGAGTTCGCCGCTTGTTCTTCTGGCAACATGCCACCTTCTCCGGAGCAGATTCCGGTTCCGGCTAACTCCGCACCTTTCGCGAGTGAGATTTTGGCTTCTTCTGATAACGCGCCAAAGCTCATGTCAGAGACAAACAATGGAATTTTTAGCACTAACGGCTTCTTCGCTTTTGGACCAATCACCAATTCGGTTTTGACTGCCACATCTTCCATCAGAGGTTTGGTTGCCATTTGTGCGACCATCATTTGAATGTCATCCCAATGTGGCAATTGGTCTCTCGGCACACCCATCGCCGTCATCGGTCCATGGTGCCCTAACTTTGATAGCCCTTCTCTTGCCAGTTGGTGAATAAACTCAACCGTAGGTTCTTCTTGTGTCGCGACCGCAATTGGGATCTCGTTATGTCCGGCTTGGATACCCGGACCTTCTTGCCCTACTTGCTCAGAGGTAAACTGCTTATGCGTCCCATCGCAGAAAGGCGCATTTGCGGTGTGCTTACACTGACACAGGTACGCATCTTCATCCTTTTCAGCGACAAAGCTCATGGGTTTAAAATCGGTTCCGGCGTGGGAGCCATCACAATAAGGTTGGTTCTTAGATCGCCCGCATCGACAAAAGTAATATTCTTGCCCTTGCACAAGCTCAACTTTGATCGGTTTGTTATCCGCTATTACTGGTTTGCTCATTTTGCTTCCCTTTTTCAATGCCATACTCTGTGGTTGGCTTTCGTTAAGCGTAGAACAGCTCAAGTAAAGCGTCAGGGGAATAGAGATTTACCTATACTTTATGTGGGTCTCAACACTCAGGAGGCTAACATGACCATGTCAACCCGGCTCGACCACTATTTGACTGAGCACCATATTCACTTTCAAACCGTGAATCACAGTCATAGTAATAGTTCGCTGCAAAGCGGTGTTGCAGCGGGTATCCCTCTCAATAACTTGGCAAAAGGCGTGATTTTGGAAGATCACCAAGGTCGTCATATGATGGCTGTCTTGCCTGCGAATAATAAAATCAGCTTGTCTCGATTGAATGACGAGCTCAACGCCTCTTTCCATCTAATCAAAGAAAGAGAAGTCTATCGTTTGTTTACCGATTGCGATAACGGCGCGATACCTCCGGTGGGTAGCGCTTATCACATGGCAACCATTTGCGATGAAATGCTCGCCAATTTAGAGCATGTGTATTTGGAAGCAGGCGATCACGAAACCTTGATTAAGCTGGATAAAGAAGCGTTCCGTGAACTGATGGGAGAAAGTCGTTTTCTACGTTTTAGTAGTCAGGTATTTCATTAGTCTTAAGCTGCAATGAATGCAGTGCCTAGAACAAGTTGGCTCTTGTTGTGACGATTTCATTTTGAATTGCTTTCGCGACAAGAGCCTTTATTCGTTCTTATCTTTAGCGTCTTTAACCTCCTCAACCAAACCCGCTCTGTCAATTCGATAATGCGCGAGATCGTGAGCAAGAAAGAGATGACCAGAGTAAGCAGTTTGAGCTTCTTGCCGAATCTGCTCAATCGACACTTCCGCTTCAGGGCTGAATTGATAGCGAGGACTAAAGTGAGTGAGAATCAAGCTCGGAATTTGTTTTGTCTGCGCATAACTGGCGACTTGAGAAGAATAAGCGTGACCAACTTCTCCCGCTCGCTCTTTCATCGCTTCTGAGTACGTTGATTCGTGTACCAACAGATGTGCGCCTTCAATTAGACTATCGAGCTTCTCCGGTGTGTCGTTATCACCACAAATGATCGCTTTTCTCGGTGGATGTGCAAGCTTGGTAAATGCCTTACTCATTAAGGTTTGACCTTGGTACTCCACATCATTGCCACGGACAAGTTCTCCCCAGATAGGTCCCCTCGGAATGTTCGATTGCTCAAGTTTTTCGATGTCTGGATACATACGAATAGTTGATTCTTCAAAACAGTAAGCAAAGCTAGGAACGCGATGTGAAAGTCCAGTCGCGGTAATCGTAAACTGACCAATTTCAATCGAATCAAACTGCTCGACTTCAATGAAGTGAAGTTCAAATGGCAGATAGAGTTTGGTGAACGTTTGAGTCGCTTCAAACCACTGTTTAATCCCTTCTGGCGCAATGATCGTCAGAGGATCTTTGCGGTTATTCATGCCTGCACTGGCGAGCAAGCCCGGTAAGCCATAGCAATGGTCGCCATGAATATGGGTAATACAAATAACTCGTAAATAATTAAGTGATAATGGAGTGTATAGCAATTGGTGCTGAGTCGCCTCTCCGCAGTCAACTAGAAACCACCCTTTCCCCTTGCTCTCCAGCAAAGCAGTCGCAGAAACATTACGGGATTTAGTTGGAACCCCAGAGGACGTTCCTAAGAAATACAGCTCCATATGACTTCCCATTCCTTAAGTAAAAGCTCTAATTACTCATAAAGTTTAGCATTCGATCCAGTGATAAATTGCATGATTCTCACCGATTAGAGCACTAAGCCTCAAATACCAATTAAACATCCGTTTAAAACAACCGTACCAAAACACACTAATTACCACTCGATATTCTATAACACTTAAGCCGTACTTTTTGAGTGGACATCAAACACCATAGGGCTATTTCGTGAAACATCCACGATGTATAAATCGAGCTTAACTATAACATTTACAGATATTTACACCCAAAACTACAAACCATTAGTTATATGAGATGGTAATAACAAATCCTGAAATTCAATGTTACAACTATGTTAATTGTTTTTATGCTTGAGCTGAGTGTTTAGCAAATAACCTACTCATCCCCTGTATAGGTTATCAGGCACTTTTATTTAAAACGCATCCTAAAAACACATGGAGTTTCAGAGTGATATGAAGACAAGGAATGCAAAACTCGCGCTTGCAATAGGTATAGCGCTCAGCTCCCCTAAGTTATACGCCGCTGGATTTCAATTATCCGAACATTCAGCCGCTGGCCTAGGGCGCGCTAATGCAGGCGAAGCCGCCATAGCAGACGGTGCATCAGTAGTCGCACATAACCCTGCAGCCATTACGATGTTCGATTCTTATCAATTGTCCGTAGGTGCTACTTACATCATGCCAGAGGTTCGCGTAACCGGTAACGGACCTTCAGAATCCTTCAATAATCAGCTAACCAACAATGACGTCGTCGACAATGTGGTTGTGCCATCTTTTTATATCGCAGCCCCAATCAATGACTCGTGGTCATGGGGGCTTGGTATCTTCACTGACTTTGGTTTGGCAACCGAATACCCTGATGACTATTTAGCCGGACCGATTGGTGGGGAAACCAGTTTAGAAACGATTAATTTTAACCCTACCATCGCCTACCGAATCAACGAAGAGTTCAGTGTTGGTGCTGGCGCTAGCATTGTTTATGGTAAAGCCAAGCTCACACGTACGTTGGGTATTCTTGCCGATGCGATTAATGCTGATACGGGCGCAAATTTTGCTCGTACCGACGTGGCGAAATCACTCGATGGTGATGGCTGGGGTTACGGTTTTAACCTCGGCGCACTTTGGGAGATCAACGAGAAGCACCGTTTTGGATTAAGTTATCGCTCTAAAGTGGATGTGGATTTCGAAGGCGACTACTACTCAGATATTCCAAGTGCGATTTCGATACCGGGTCAAACCGTGACGGGTGATCTAACCCTAAACCTGCCGAGCATTACTGAGCTCTCTGGTTTCCATCAGATCACTGACCCACTGGCTATTCACTACAGTGTAATGATGACGGGTTGGGATGTGTTTGAAGAAATCCGCGCCACCGTCGATGGGCAAGAAGTTCTACAAAAGGATGAGAACTTCGAAAATGCCTTCAAATATGCGCTTGGGGCAACTTACCAACTCAACCCTTCCTTCACTCTGCGCGCCGGTATTGCTTACGACGAAACGCCTAACGTGAACGACAAGAGCATCAGCTTGCCAGATTCCGACCGAATCAATTACAGCTTTGGTGCCACCTACGCCTTCAATCAAAACAGCCGAATCGACTTTGGATTCACCTTTATTGATGCCGAAGAAGTCACGTTCACTGAACCGCTTGAGCCGCACGCTCTACCAGGCGTGGATATCGCTTATCGCTCCGAAGGGGACGCCTACATATACGGAATCCAATACAACCACTCTTTCTAATTATTCCTGACTGAGTCAATAACACTAATTACAGGGAAGCAAATCATGCACGGAATAAACAAAACGGTTGTCGCTGCACTCATCAGTTCCAGTCTTTTGATGGGTTGTAACAGTGACGATTATGACGAACCGCAAACCTCTAGCGGTTATGAATTATCTGAATACGGTACACCAGAATTATGTGGCAATGGTCAGGAATGGGCGAGCGCGGAACAAGTCACCGCGATTGAAAACCTGGTCGAACTTGCCGAAGACAACAGCGTGGTAACACTGCCCGCTGGTTGTTTCAAAATGAACAATCAATTGACGGTCGATTCGAAGAATAACCTCGTGTTACGTGGTGCTGGTATCGACCAAACCTACCTCGACTTCAGTGGCGTGGATGGCAAAGATGGTATTGCCATCAGTGGTGGTTCGAACATCACCGTATCCGATCTCCAAATTGCGGAAGCCTCTAAGAACGGTCTTAAAGCCGACGGGGTTGAAGGCATCATTATTCGTGATGTCGCAGCGGTTTGGCTCGAAGTGCCTCGTGCACGTGACGAAGATGGCAACCTACGCGGCACTTACGGCATCTATCCAGTAAAATCTCAAAACGTCTTGATTGAAGATACATGGAGTTACGGCAGTGCCGATGCGGGTATCTATGTGGGTCAAACCATCGGTGCGGTTATTCGTGACAACGTAGCGGAAAAAAACATCGCCGGTATCGAGATAGAAAACAGTTCGAACGTGGATGTCTACAACAACTTAGCGCTTGGAAACACGGGCGGTGTGCTGCTATTTGACCTACCGGGCGCTACCACTATTGGTCGCTTAATTGATGATGTACGCATCTTTGATAACGTCATTCGTGACAACAACTTAGAGAATTATGTTGATACTACCTGTCAAAATGGACTAGGTGGCTGTGGCGTGGTGGGCATCGTTCCTCCTGGTACTGGTGTCGTTATTCTGTCCGGACGTAATAGCGAGTTCTTCAACAACACGATTACTAACCACGACTCGATGGCACTTGCGATGACGAGTTACTTACTGGTGAATGGCGATCCCAACGCTTACAGCCCACTCAATGGGACATCTGAGGGCAATGCCGTTATGCAGGGCTGGAACCCTGTTCCGACCAACATGTATTTCCACGACAACACCATAACCAACACGGGCGCCAATCCAAATGGTTCTCTGATTGAAGATATGATTTTAGCGTACACGTTAAATCATCAAGCCTTCCCTGCTCTGTTTTATGATGGCGCGGGTGAGTCACTAATCCGTTCACAAATGTTTGCACCATTGCGTGACGCACTCAACGGTATGACAGGAACAACCAACTGGAATTACCTGACCGAGTTTACCGATGCAGATAGCAACTGTTTAGTAAACAATGGCGCAAGTGTTGGTGTATTGGTTGATAACATGGACCCAACCGCGATTGGTCGTTATGCGGAAAACCCAGCCAACGCAGATTTCTTATATGAGAACGAGCAAACAACGCTACTTACCGCAGGTTGTGATTCTAAGACGCCATTAGACATCAATACCGTCACGATTAATGGCGTGGTTTATGGTCACAATCAAACCGAAGACGGAGCGACGGATCCTGATAACCCAGATACACCAAACGGTATCGTTGGCAACACAAGCTGTAGCCTAGACGACGTGGCGGGTATTAACTGGGATGCGATTACTCGTGAAAGCGCGACATACGGTGAAAACTGTGTGAGCTTGTCGCAATACAATCTGTTTGAAGATGCCAAAGATCCAACACAAAACCTTAACTTAGCAGCATCTGCGAAAGGTACTTTGTATGAGATGAACGTTGAACTCTTTACTGACTACGCACGCAAATACCGCTTTGTTGTGATGCCAAACGAAGTCTCTGCAAGCTATCGTGAGCAAGAGGTATTCGACTTCCCAGTAGGTACCGTATTGATTAAAACCTTTGCGCTGCCTTCGAGCACTGAGAATGCCCGTGGCGAAAATGAAGAGCTCATTGAAACTCGCCTATTGATTCGTCGTGACAACGGTTGGATTGCCCTACCTTACGTATGGAACGAAGACAAAACCGACGCTTACCTGACTGCCGTATCGGTACCCTTTGAGCGTAGCGTAGAACATAACGGCGAGACACTGAGCTTCACTTATGAAGTACCAAGCCGAAATGAGTGTACCTTGTGTCACAAAGTAGAATCTGATGTCTCCGATCCTACTGGTAACACACAGCCAAAAGGTTTCTCTCCTATTGGTCCTAAAGCTCGCAACCTAAACAGTGTTCAGGATGTCTCTGATGGATCGCCAGTGAACCAGCTTGTGCATTGGGAAACGCTGGGGCTATTTACAGAAGCTTTACCAGATACACCAGAGAACTTACCTAAGACCCCTGTCTTTGATACCGAAGCGGGAGCAAGTAATCTAACGGATACTGAGCTACTGGATTACGCCAAAGCGTACCTTGATGTGAACTGTGCGCACTGCCATCGCACCGAAGGTAAAGCGGCGAGCAACCCGTTCAAGTTTGAATACTGGCGTGAAGGGATCAGTGAAATGGGTATTTGCGCTCGTGGTATCACCTTCCACAAAGGTCCATCTCCGTATGTGATTGTACCGGGTGATCCAGAAAACTCTGTGTTGCACTACCGCATCAATGTCGACAACGGAAATATGATGCCAGAACTAGGCAGACACGTTGTTCATGATGAAGGTGTTCAGTTAATTGCCGATTGGATTAACTCGATTGATACCACAGGCTGGAACTGTGTAGAGTAATACATTCAATGGCTACCGAATGTTTAGGTAGCCATTAACTTACTTCAACAACCCGATTTAACAACAAACAAAAACCGCCTCACTGGGCGGTTTTCTTATTCTTGGGTGTTCCAATGTCAGTCGCTTTAGCGCATAAAGAATTTCTGTAATGCTTTGATTGCCATGCCACGTCGTTCCATCAACATACCTACACGAGGTAACCACGTTGGTGTATTTAGAACGGTTTTGGCGTGACTAAAGGTTCTAAAGCCTTCTTCGCCATGGTAGTGACCGATACCAGATTCACCAATACCACCGAACGGTGCGTCTTCCGCACCAACGTGTAAGATGGTGTCATTCACCCCAACCCCGCCACTGTGGGTATTACGGGTAATTCGCTCAATAACACTCTTATCTTCTGACATGATGTAAAGCGCAAGTGGGCGTTGATTCTGGTTGATGTAGTCTATGGCCTCTTGGATCTCACGGTAAGACTTAATTGGCATAAGAGGACCAAAAATCTCTTCCTGCATAATGGTCATCTCTTCCGAAACATTGGTCACTAGGTGCGGATATAGTAGTCGGCCTTCTACGCTCGTCTCGGATACGGTATGTATGTCTGCGCCCTTGGCTTTGGCATCTTCCAATACTGCTTTTAAGCGGTCGTACTGGCGCTGATTGATGATATGAGTAAAGCCTTGGTCGTTTTGGCCTTTGAGGTACAGCGCTTCAAAACGTTGTAGAAACAGCGCGACAAATTCGTTGATTCTTCCCTCTGGTACAAAGGCATAATCTGGCGCAACACAGATTTGTCCAGCATTGATGCATTTACCAAATAGAATCGCATCAACTGCTTTGTTCAAGTTAGCGTCATCTACCACGATCACCGGTGACTTACCACCGAGCTCCAACGTAATTGGAGTTAAATTCTCAGCAGCAGCACGAGCAACCGCGCGACCAACGTTGGTTGATCCTGTAAACAGCAGATGATCAAACGGCAATTTACTGAACGCTTGAGCAACTTCCGCTTCGCCCTCTACGACTTCGACATCTTCAGGTAACGCATGGCAAATCTCAGAAATCACTTTGTTGGTCATAGGGGTGAATTCAGAGAGTTTCATCATCACTCGGTTACCTGCAGCAAGTGCAGTCACTAATGGCGATAAACTGAGAATGACTGGGAAGTTCCAAGGCGAAATGATGCCTACAACACCAACCGGTTGATATTCAACGGTGACTTTTGAAGGGGCAAGCAACAAACCTGCATGACGACGACTTGGCTTACACCATTTATTGAGGCGTTTTAGGGTGTAATTGATTTGGGCAACCGTCGGCAATACATCCGTCATTGCCGTATCAAATTCAGAGCGATAACCGAAATCGGCGCTTAACGCTTCCACCAAGTCTTGCTGGTTATTTAAGATGGTTTGTTTAAGGAGAGTCAGCTTTTGCTTTCTCGAATCCAAGCTCGGATAAGGATCCGTGTTGTATCCGGCTTTGAGCTTATCTAACTTTTGTTGCAGCAGTTGACCAACTTCGACGTCTACGATCGCATTCATGATTTTCTCCTTGTACCCCTTACAACTGGCAATGTCGCACTTATGTACGATTTAAACTTAACATAGGTGCAACATTGTGACTATTTAAGAGGTTAGGAAGTTAGAGTTGAAACTCAGATTTCTGTTCATTAGAGCGCAAGCTTCATTTTAAAATACGGCACTTCCGATTTGTAAAAACGTTCACCTTCTGTATGCATTCCAAAACGTTCGTAAAAGATGAGCGCCGATTCTCTTGCATCACACCAAAAATACTCGACAGGAGATAGCTTCAAGTTCACCAAAATATAGCGAACCATTGAAGAGCCAATACCTTGCCCTTGATAGTCAGGTAATATGGCGAACTTACGCAGCCGAGCTTGATTGTCGTAAAGGTATATCGACGCAACGCCGACTAAAACGTCATCAACAAACGCACCATAATGCTCTGCTTCTTCATCACCCTCTACGTGGCAATGTTCCACAGGCTTGTTAGGCCATAATACTTGGTGTCGGATAGGCATGGCTTGCTGCCACGTGATCCGGTTAATTGCAATTTCCATCTCTAAATACCAATGAGTACTCATTCATCGCTGCAATAATGGATTATCTTTTCGAACATGATAAGTTTCTTATCACGAAAACCTGAATGCAGTTTGTAATTTGTGACAAAGGCTTAAATCGAACAATTTACAACCATCACGCCCCTTTTCCAGTAGGCTCAAATTTGTTGCGGTTATACACGCTCTTCTAGCGAATGGCTCGTCCTTGGGTGTGCTTCAAATACCAACTCATAAACTCCTAACCTCTGACGAGAGTCGAGCATTTCAAAATCATGGTCTATGTATTCCTTTAATACCGCCCCTGCTCGCTCTGCAATCTTGATGCTCGGAACATTGCCTTCCATACAATGGAATTGAATCGCACTTGTCTGCCCTCGCTCACGAACTAATGGCAATAGAACAGATAAAACATGATCAATAATGCGATGGCCACGCCCCTGTTCGGCGAGCCAATATCCCACTTCCGCCACACCCGTTTCTTGGTTCACGCCTTTCAAACCGAGCACACCAACAAAGTTCTGATCGAGGCGAATGGCAAACCAATACGCCTCAAACGCGTTAGAGTTAATACGTTGAGATATATAAGCAACGGCCTCTCTGCGATTCGTCACCCAATCCGTCCAAGGTAAATATTGTGACAAGTGTTCACGGCTCTTATTCACCGCCGCAAGCAAAGGCGTCGCATGCTTCGTCAATAAAGGCTCAATTGAAATGCTCTCTGTGATTTGTCGCAATTGGTGTTTTTCATATCCTTGGTACATCTGGAGAACTCGTTGACCTACTTTTGTTTAATCACTGTGAATGGTGAAGGTTTGCTTTCAACATAGTGCTTCCATACATGCTCGTATAGTTGATGTTGATTAGCAAATGGTGCGAGCTGTTTGGCTTCTTCTAATGTACACCAACGATAATCAGTATGTTCATGATTTAGCGTCACCGTTTGATTCGGTTTACAGAACAAGACAAAACAAGGAATGACCATGACTCGATTCTTGTGTGCCTCATAAAACTGTTCTAGAAAGTCGGCGCTATGGAGCTCTACATCTTCGATTTGAGTCTCTTCCTTAAGCTCTCGCACGATGGTTTGCCAACCAGTTTCGCCCTCTTCCACACCACCAGCGACATGACACCAATAACCACCTTTGACTCGCTCTAACAACAGCATTTTCTTTTTGCCGTCGAATTCGGAAATCACCACACCAGACACATGCGTTGCTTGAATAGGAATCATCCTTTTCTCCTTATGTATTTATTGTTTTTATATCTGAACGAGACAGTCTACCTTGGTTCAAGAAGATCCGGAGTCTTAATCACAAGGTGCTGATCTTTTTGTCAGTCTAGTATGCTAAAGTGCGATCTCCCTCAATAAACGAGCAGTAAGATGCCTAACTCAATCAATTCGATGATTCCCATTGGCGTGCGCTTTATGGTGCTGTCCGCTTTTGGCTTTGCACTAATGTCTGCCACCGTAAAGCATGTTAGCTTGCACGGCATTCCTGTATTTGAAATCGTAGCAGCAAGGGCACTGGTCTCATTGGTGATCAGCTATCTTGATGTAAAACGCAAAGGCATTTCGGTTTGGGGTAATAATAAACCTCTCCTTTTCGCGCGAGGCGCTGTAGGCACCATGGCGTTGATGTGTGTGTACTATTCCGTTACAACGCTACCACTAGCTGAAGCGACCATTTTCCAGTACATCCACCCTGTGTTTACTGCCTTACTTGCGGTTTTCTTCCTTAAAGAACGTATCCAGTCTTCGACGTTTATCTGTATCGCTCTGTGTTTGCTTGGGGTATACGTGATGGTGAGGCCAGAAACCGGCCCAGACGCCGAACATGCTTTACCCATGTTCAGTGTGATGATCGCCATCTTAGGTGCTTTTGGTAGCTCCATCGCGTACGTAATCGTACGTAAGTTAAGTCAGACCGAAGACAGCTCGGTGATCATTTTTTACTTCCCGTTGGTGGCGCTGCCTGCATCGATTCTTTTGATTGGGGATCAATTCGTCATGCCAGATATGTATCTGACCATGATGCTCGTTTTAGTCGGCGTCTTTACGCAAATAGGACAGCTGGGCCTCACGAAAGCGATGCAAACCCAAGAAGCAGGAAAAGCATCGGCCTACTCTTATGTACAGATCATTTTCTCTGTCGTTTTGGGCATCGTCTTCTTTGGTGAATTACCTTCGGCGTGGACATACTTAGGCGGCGCATTAATCGTAACAGGCGCGCTGATCAACGTATTTGGTCAACATCTTAAGTTGCCGTTTATAAAACGATAGCAATCGCCCTTCTAATTACGTTTCGTTTGATCGAAAAACAATAAAGCCAGAGCATCACTCTGGCTTTTCTTTTGGCTGTATTTGTAACGCTAAGCTGCGAACTTCAAACCCGCGATACCTGCAACAATGAGCAGTAAACTGATTAGCTTGATTAGTGTGGCCGGCTCATTAAATAAATAGATACTGGCAATTGCGGTACCTATCGCACCAATACCAACCCAAACTCCATAAGCAACGCCTAGCGGTAACGTTCTTAGTGCGATACCCAGTAACCAAAAGCTCAACCCCATAAATCCAATAGTGAATGCAGATGGTGCAAGCTTACTAAAACCTTCGGTGTATTTGAGCCCGACCGCCCATGCGACTTCGCATAGACCAGCAAGAAAAAGAATTGCCCAAGCCATTGAGAGATTCCTAACGATTGGGGTCGTCCCCGAGGAAGAAAAGAGCGGTGAGGTCGTCCTCACTTCTGTTAGACGCCTAGTATAAAGAAAAATTTCCCACTACTAAAACTCAGATGAGTAGCGAACAAAATCTATCCAAACCGATTAATATGAAATATAAAACCAATCACATTAAATAAAATAGGCATCATTATTTAACAGTTTGAATATAACCTTCTGCTGTTGAAAATGATGCGTTTATTGCATTAATCACACAAAAGTTAAGCAAACGTGTAACTACGCAATCGTTTGTGTGACCTAGATCGCTTACAAAAGCTACTGATAACTTTAGTATTTGCGCGAATCCAATTATAAGGTATGACATACCCATGAAATACATCAAAACTCCTCTTGCTCTCCTTGTTGGTGCAGCGCTTTTAACTGGCTGTAATGACGATACGACAAACAACTACTACCCTTCTGAGCCTCCAGTAACAGTTGCAAAAGACGTTAAGTTCGCAGCGTTCAACCTATCATTTGATCGAAACACTTATGAAGATCTTGTTGAAGAAATGAAGCTAACGGCTGAAGAGCAAGAACAGCTCATTCAAGGTTGGAAAGATGACACATTGAATGATGCAGACAAAGCGAAAGCTGAAAAAGTAATTCAAATTAGAAATGTGGCAGCGATCATTCAACATGAGAAGCCTGCTGTTCTTTTGATGGCAGAATTCAATAACGATGGTGAAGGCAAAGATGTTGCTGCAATTACTGGTTTCCGCTTGAATTACTTAGCTGTACCTCAAAGCTTGAATAGTATTGATGGTGGTGATCTGCAAGAACCTATCGCTTTCCCTTATTTTGAAAACTATGCAACAAATACAGGCCTTCAGAGCGGTTATGATCTGGACCGCAATGGTTCGATTGGTGGTGCTAATGATGCATGGGGTTACGGCACATACCACGGTCAATACGCTTTCGCTCTAATTTCTCAGTTCCCTATTGATAAAGAAAACACGCGTACTTTCCAAAACTTTAAATGGAGCGATATGCCTGGAGAAACAAACCCAGTTATTGTTGACTGTGACGACAATGGCTTAACATGTGGTGAAGCATGGTACAGCGAGGAAGCTTGGGCAAACATGCCGCTATCATCGAAAAACCATGTCGACGCGCCTATCAAAATCACTAAAGAAGATGGAACAATTGAAACCGTTCATGTTTTGATGTCTCACCCGACGCCACCAATTTTCAATAACGCTGCAATGCACAACAAAATTCACAATAGAGCCGAGATTGACTTCTGGGTCGACTATGTTTCCGGCGGAGATACAGCAAGTTACATATATGATGATAAAGGCACAAAAGGTGGCCTTGCAGACGGTTCAAAGTTCGTTGTTATGGGTGATTTAAATGCAGACCCATTAAGTGGCGATGGCGATCTGACCGCAATTAATGACCTGATGAACCACAAGAATGTAAATACGAACGCAACATTCGGTACGTTAGCACCTTCAAGTTGGGGTGGTCCAGAGTGTCTTGCAAACGGGGAATGTAAAGCAGAAAACTGGGATACTCCTTACCCAAATCAAGTAACAAGCACGTCTGGATTAAGGCTTGACCATGTAATTCCATCGAGCGAGATGAACGTAGTTGACTCTGCTGTCTTCTGGCCAGCAAGCTTTGAAGATGGAAGAAAACTGATGAATGACGATAGAATTGGCTACGGAAATGCCAAATCTATTTCATCAGATCATCGATTAGTTTCGATCAAAGTAGAGCTTTAATAAGCTACAACAAAGCCTCGGTTTATGCCGAGGCTTTTTGTTTATCAACTGTCAAGCTACCAGCGGTATGTAAGTGATACGCCCATATCTTCGCTCGTTACCCAAGGAACAAGCTGAACATTTTCATCATAAGCGTCAGTGAAGACGTATGCGGTCAAGGTTCCTAAAGCGGCACCAGCAAGTACATCGCGCCAATAGTGTTTCTTCGCCTCAACTCGACCAACGCCAACTAAAGTCGCGACCCCATAAGCAGGTAAGCCCGCTTCCCAGCCATAACGTAAATAAAGGTTTGTCGCCGAAGCAAAAGCGTTAGCCGTATGGTTAGAAGGGAAACTGTCATTACCACTTTTATCTGGGCGCTCCGCATCGATGGTCGTTTTACCAATCAAACCAATTCCTGACGCAGCACCAATACTGAAACCGGCTTGCCAAAAACCTTCCCAGTCCCCTTTATATGCAGGTACTGCGGCAGCCGTTGCAACCAAACCATAAGCACCGATATCGGTAAGCACGTCCCAATCTTTTTCACTCATCGCGTTTGCCGATTGAGCGCCAAAAATAGAGACAACACCAACTAAACGTACAACTTTCTTCATTAATACAACCAATTAGAATTTATATGCGCGCGAAAACTACCACAGCCATCGCCATTGTTCGACTGGAAACTGTAACAATTAAAACGTGAATTGATTGTGAAAAAAAAGCCAACCACAAGAAATGTGATTGGCTGTATATACGTGTGAACAATTGGGTTCACTAACAACGTCAGTTGGCTAGGTGACCCTCGGCTTAAAAGGGTCGCTATAACTAAAGCATTAGGCATGCCAACTTTCTGATGCACTAAAACCGATTGTTATTTAACCATTTGCAGTAAATTTGAACGAATAGTCGCTCTTACGAGATAAAATCATATGCATATTGCAAACAATCTTTTGCAAATGGCAAACAAGTTACACGGCTATTAAGGCTTACGAGCAAGGTCTCGTGCTAAAATCAAAGCTAAGCCAAAAACCTGCAAAAACAGTCCAATGCTTTTGTACCATGCGATCTTTTCTTCCAAACTCGACATAACTTCAGTTATCTCAAGGTTTTCTAGGTAGTAACTGTCGATGCGGTTTCGATAGTTAGTTTGAGCTTGATTGATTTCAGACATAAGGTTGGGCAGTTGGGTGATCTCAATGGCGCTAACCTCCTCCCCAGTCCATGCAGAAAGGTGTCCTTGTAGGACTTGATTCATCTCTTCAGACACCGCTTCGCTTTGGGACAAATGGAGATGCAGTAGCAACACTTCTCGCTTTCTCTCAAGCGTTTCTACACTGTTCCACGCCAATTGAATGGAATACAAGTTGTCGGCCTTTTGATCGGCCAACAAACTGGTTTCTTTTCCTAATTTATCGAGCACAACGCTCGTCAGTACGATCGCCGCGATATTTAGCACCAATCCGATAAGAACCAGTAGCCAAGCTGGCGGTAAGTAAGTCGCGTTTTTTACCATAAATTACCGTAAGGTAAGTAGATTAAGTTCAGCACCACTAAACCAATCATAGTAAAGAAGGTGAACTTCATCCCGGTCACGCGCCCTTTTAAGTCTTCACCTAATATTCCGCGCGCATGAATAATGCGCCCAATGACAAACGCAACACCAGCAAGATGAATCAGCCAAACCGATGCACCGTTGTATTCGACGAGAGCCATTAGAATCAGAGTAATAGGAATGTATTCACTTGCGTTGCTTTGGGCACTTCGGGCGATTTGAAGCGCTTCAATGCCACCGTCAGAGTAGGCGATTTTGTTGCTTCGACGTTGTTTGATGACTTGAAAAGCGAGCCAGATGAGCAGCAAAGCGAGAATGGATGCGTAGAGAGCGGTGATCATAAATCTTCCTTCTTTAGATATTGCGATAGCATTCGAATAACGAAAACTAAGGGCTAACTATATATTAAATATAAGCTAGCCCTATGAATCTAAAGAAGGAATTGGCTAAATTGAGTGGTCAGCAAGCTTTTTTCTTTTTGATAGCTTAGCGATACCCTCGAAGATCGTGAACAGAAGACCCACCCAAATAAAGGCAAAAGTCACCGCTTTAACGCTGTCGAACATCTCACCAAAGAACACAACAGCCAGTACAAACTGCAAGCTTGGCTCAATGTACTGCATCAACCCCACCGTCGATAAATTGGTGATGCGAATCGCAATCGAATAGAAAATCAGCGGCAAAAGTGTCACAGGCGCACTACCCAAGTAGAGCATAAAGGTGGTCATATCCACGGTTGAGGCCAACTCACCCACTGTCACTTGTTTTACGATTAAATAAGCGAGTGCAATTGGCGTCAGCACTACCGCTTCAATAAACAGCGTCGTGCTCCAATCAAAGTTAATCTTCTTCTTAAACAGACCATAAAGAGAGAAGAATATCCCCATTGTCAGAGCGACCAGTGGTAATTGACCGTACTGGATAACTTGATATAACACGCCGATGGTCGCCAGAAGAATCGCAATGAACTGCCCTTTTGAAAGCTTATCGCCCAACACAAACACGCCGAGTGCAACGGAGATTAATGGGCCAATAAAGAAGCCCAAGCTCGCATCAATTACACGGTTGTTCGTTAACGCCCAAGTGAATGCCACCCAAGAAATGCACATTAAGCTACTGGCAACAAACGTGTACCAAAGCGATTTTTTATCCTGCCAGATCGCAGACCATTTGGGCATGTGACGCGTAATCGCCAGAACGAGAACAAAACCTACAGGCACTGAACCAATAATACGCAGCGCAAGCAGTTCATCCATCGATGCGTTTGGTAAAAAGCGATAGTAAATTGGCAACAGTCCCCAAATGACGAAGGACAATGCAGCCATAAAGTTGCCGTAACGATTGCTGTTCATAACTAACTCGACAAATAAAAAGTGACGCGATTCTATAGAGCAAAGTGCTTTTGTAAAGCGAATTTGAAACGATGACTTAACTTTACAGTGCTAGACCTTGAACCACGGCGGTAATACCACTTACAAAACACAGCGTAAGTGCGCCAAAGCGAATCTTTTCTTTCGGCAATGATTGTGTCGTTTTGATTGCTAACCAGTAACCAAATGCAGCAGCTGGTAACAATGGCAACGTGATCACCAAATGATGAAGATTAAAGAAACCAACGGGAATCTGAACTATCAAAGAGATAATAGAGCTAAATACGAAGAATGCAGATAGGTTACCGCGTAACTGATTCGCTTCTTGATGTTGCAATAACAAAGCCATCGGTGGACCACCAATCGCAGAGCTGGTACCAAACAGGCCAGAAAAGAAACCTGCGAACGTCATGCGTCCTGGTGTTGGCTCAATACGGAATGGGAGTACGCTTACTGCTACGGCAAACAGTACGAGAAAACCGATCCAAAGTGTGAGTGCTTCAGTGGAAACAAAGAATAACAGCACCCCACCCGCTAGCGAGCCTGGTACACGACCAATTAAAGCCATTTTTAGGCCACCAATTTCAACACTGCTGCGGTGCTTCATTGCGTTCATTAATGAAATAAACAGAGCAACCAAGCAGATTGGTGCGGGAACATATTCAGGAGCCCAAAGAATCAGTAATGGCGCAGCCACAATAGCGAGGCCAAAACCAATGGCGGTTTGAACATAAGAGCCAAGAAAAATCAGCCCCATTGCAAGCAAATTAGTTGAATCGAAATCCATCGATATGATCTTATATTTTAATTAATTATTAGAGAGTTGATTGAATACACACCACCTATCAATACCTCACTCTCACCCCGCGTAGGATTCACCAAAGCCATTAAAAACACAATCAAAATGTTTCAATATCTGAGTTCTTAAGTCTCACATTTTGCGACTTACAAAATTGGTTATCTCTTCGCCACAAAATTTATGACGTGAATAGTATCTTGGATACAAATATGGAACTATAATCACACTATATTTAGAGTGAATACACCATTAAAATTCACCAAATATGAACTTTAGTAGTCTATAGCACCATAAAATACAAAAATATTAGACTATCGTATCAACCTAACTTAAAGATGGTTTATGAAAAGAAAATCAGGTTTTACTTTAATTGAGCTTGTTGTTGTTATCGTAATTCTCGGCATCCTTGCTGTCACTGCCGCGCCACGCTTTTTAAACATTCAAGACGATGCTCGCGAAGCTCGTTTAGAAGGTATGAAAGGTGCAATCGCTTCAGGTCTAGGAATTGGATATGGGAAAATGGCGATAGCGGGATTGGAAGATGGTTATGTGTCCAACTTTGAACCAAATACACCTAATTTCAACCTTCCGTTTGATGGATGTGACATTGGCGGCACAAAGCGCTGTGCATTTCGCTACGGCTATCCTGATACTGATGAAACGGGGTTAACTCTGATTGTTCCAGAGTTAGATCATCAGTATGGTGATACTGACTGGCAGATTAAGAGGACAGAGGATAAAAAATTTATGTCTGTCACTGTTCGAGGTGACTCCAACTCAAATGAAAACCACTGCAACATATTATATGCCGCTCCACAAAACGAAAATGAAACATACACGTTAAAAATCAATCACTGTTCATAATAAAAAGGCTGCCAATCGGCAGCCTTTTTTAAATCTGTAGAAAGTTACGCGAAACTAAATACGTGCTTATCCATCATGTTCACCATACGCCCGATCTCTGGCTTAGTGATGGTGTCATTCGCACCAAGAGATAACGCTTTCGCACGGTTGTCTTCACTCATCAAAGAAGAGAACATCACGATTGGTGTTTGGCTGTAGGCTTCTGTATCACGTAGTCGTTTCACTAAGTGCATACCATCCATACGAGGCATTTCTACGTCGGTAACAACGGCATCAAGCAACTCACGAACTGGCAAGTTTTCTTCTTTCGCTACGTCGATCAAGCTCATCAGTTTTTCATACGCTTCGCCACCATCTTTACAGGTGATCACGTTATACCCCGCAGAAGCCAATGTATCTTGAATCAATGAACGAATAAACGCAGAGTCATCCACAACCATGATGGTTTTTGCGTTACGCTTACCGACCATACGTTGGTTTAGATCAACCGACTTATCGCCCGTCACGTCGTACTTTTCCATACTCAGTTCTGGGTTGATGTCTGCAATGATCTTCTCGAAGTCTAAGATCATGATCAGATTGCCGTCTTTACGTACTACCGCAACAACGCAGTCTTGTTCCCCCGCTTCTAAGAATTGGCTTGGGGACTCTACATCGTTCCACGAAATACGGTGGATACGCGAAATACTGTCGATCAAGAAGCCATTCGTCATCTTGTTGAAGTCGGTAACAATAACAAACTTACGCTCAAGATCACGACGCGTAGGAACACCAAGCCAACCAGCAAGGTCAACCAATGGCGTTAACACTTCACGCGACGAGAATACGCCGATCATATGAGGTTGTGCATTCGGATAATCAGTAGTCTCCGGCACGCGAATCACTTCACGCACTTTAGCGACGTTAATACCGTAATAACATGTTTTTGTGCTGCCATCTGGCAATTGTTTTTCTAGATGGAACTCAATGATTTCAAGCTCATTGGTGCCACTTTCAGTCAGAATAGTACTGGTTACGTTACTCATAAACCCAATTATCCAAAATACGCATCAAGAAAAAGGCTTGATGCAATGCCACAGAGAATCACTTCACAGGCGTAAAAATCCAAGAGTCCTTTTGTAGTCTTTGAGACAGAATTTGTAAATAATCAAAAGGATGCTGACCGCACACTTCTATATCAAATGATGAAATTTCGTCTCATTTTTGAACAAAACTCAGCCATGAGTTCGATATAGAAAAGACGTCTGTTTAAATAGCGGCAGCAAATAGAAAAAGTTTAGCGATTTATTAGTGTGTTTTAATAACCGACTCATTCGAAACTCGGTGACGCTCACCGTATACGCCTTCTTCCGTTCGAACACCGCAGCTGATGACCATGGTGATTTGGTCACTGTCACGTAAGCCAAGTAAATCTTTCACACGCTTCGAATCAAATCCTTCCATCGGGCAAGTGTCGTAGCCCTTCTCTCTCATGGCATACATAAAGGTCATGGCTGCAAGAGAAACACTTTTGTGCAAGCATACGCGAACATCCGCTTTACTCACCTCACGCACCATAGGTTTATTACGCCCCAACCACCAGCTGTAGAGCTTACGAACGACTCCACGAACACCAAATGCATCGTTGTTATAAACCATCGGGATGAGTTTTTCGTAGTACTTTAGAGCGCGCTTGGCCGCAGCGTCGTCACGGCCTTCAAAAGCTTGGCGCACAGTCTCTGCGTTGCGCTTTGCGCGCTCTTTCCAGTTATGAGTCGTGGCAACAAATACCACCAATTCGTTGGCTGTCTTAGCGGCGTTTTGTCCCATACAAAGCTCAGCAAGCGCTGCTTTTTTATCTTCTGAGATCACACGATGGAATTCCCACATCTGCATGTTGCTGCTGTTTGGACTTAGTGTGGTTAGCTCTAGGGCCTTGGCAACATCATCATGGTTAAACTCAGCGCTCCCGTCGTATTTTCTGACTGAACGGCGAGACTGAACAATAGATTCAAAAGAAGGTTGGTTCATAACGGACTCAAAAGATGGGAAAAACGCGATCTTACTGATTCACACCTCACCTGCAAGCGCAAATACGAAGCCAGACACAAAATCGTGTCTGGCCGTCTTATTATTGAAGTTTGAAAAAACGTATTTGATCTGAAAGGTTAATCGACATTCTTGCCAATTCGTCGGCGGCCTGATTGCTGTCTTGAATCATGTTAACCGTCTGATCGACTTGGTCTCTTACCGATACGACACTTTGGTTGATCATTTCCGCTGTCGCACTCTGCTCTTCTGTTGCCGCTGCAATTTGTGTATTCAGAGCGTTCGTTTGTTCAATATTGTTAGAGATACTAATAAAGGCATCGTTCGCAGATGCAGATTGATGAACCGTCTGCTCAAGCATCTGCTGCCCCGCATCGATGGAATCTACCACTTGGGTCGTGTTCTGTTGCAACGTATGAATTCGATCGCCAATTTTTTCTACTGCTTTTTGGGTTTCTTGAGCCAACTGGCGCACTTCATCCGCAACGACTGCAAATCCACGTCCTTGGTCACCAGCCCTTGCAGCCTCAATCGCTGCGTTTAATGCAAGTAAGTTGGTTTGCTCTGCGATGGTTTGAATGACTTGAGTGATGTCTGCGACTTCGGCCGTACCATTGGACAATGTCGCAACTTTCTGGCTCATTGTGCCCATTTGACTTGCTAGCCCGCCGACTTGCTCAGTCGCACTTTGCATGACAACTTGCCCTTGTTCAGACACCTCCGACGCCACTTCGGCCTCACGAGACGCGCCATTCGCATTTTGTGCAACTTCAGCGATCGCCACCGTCATCTCGTTAACCGCTGTTGCGACTTGGTCGGTTTCCATTTGTTGCGATTGCGCATTGCTTAATATCTCAGAGTTTACCGCTGATAATTCTTCAGAAGCGGAAGCAAGAAGATCACTGCATGAAATGACCTCAGAAACGGTTTTATATAACTGCTCTTCCATGTGATGTAGAGCGTCAAGCATTTCTGCTACCTCGTCGCTCCCCTTCACTTGTTGCTGCTCTGCAGAGATTTCACCGCGGCTCAACTTCTCAGCCACTTGCTTTGCGAACAAGACATTGTTGGTAATATCGCGAGATATAAACACGCACAGCAAAGACAAAGCCGGAAGTCCGATGAACAGCGCTACTGCTACGTTAATCGTCGCTTCTTCAGTGGTTTGTTGTATCTCTTCTTTTAGTACGTTCTGGTCATTGACGGCGTCTGTTTTAATACCGTTGATTTGTTCTGAAATATCGAAACCAATCTCCTTTAACACGTCCCATCGAGCATTTCTTTCTCGAATTAACACAGCCACCTGAGACAAAGAACTTGCAAAGCTGTCCGTTAGTGCATTTAACTGCTCTTGATTAACATAACCAAGTTGCGTCAAATACAATTTCCACTCGTCGAGCTTTGATTCAAACTGCTGATAGTCTCGCTCATTATTAGTCAATAGGTATTCTGTAGCCTCTTGTGTTAGCGCTTTAAACACCAAGGTGGCATCAGCAAGTTCCGCACGATATTGCGTTACATCGGTCGCTTCAGAAAGGCGTTTTTCTAACTTTGATTCCACTTGCTTTTGAAAAGAGACAAGTTCGGCAACCTTTAGATCTCGCTCTTTCATTAATCGAGAAACGTCATTTAGATTGTCCATGTAGCGAACCAATTCAGCAGTCACTTTTTCAAATCGAGTTTTACGCTCTGGATCGAAGGCATTTTCAGCCTGCTTTTGGGCTTCTCGATGAGCGAATTTTAACGCTTCCATAGATTGAGAGAAAAATTGAGGATCGCGATTCGTCCGATACGTAAGTGCATTGGTTCGAGCGGTCAAAAGGTTTGTTTCGATTTCGGTTGCTTCAAACGCAGTGGTATTGATGGTTTGAAAATGAATAAAATTATTGTTGATGTGTTTGGTGGTAACAATACCAACCGCGGTGATTGCAAATAGCACCAAAATAACGGCACTTAAAATCAGGTAAAACTTATGTTTTATTTTTTTAATCTTGTTTAGCATTCCGCCTAACTCCGTGAGAACAGCAAGAATGAAATACTAAAAACCCATGGATTTAGGTGCAAACTGGCCAATCAAAGCGAAAAACCCTATCTATCTGTTATTATTGAATTTATCTCAGAATGTAAGCTTTTTCCGACGAGAAACAAAGATTGATACGTCAATGTAAGACCCTCATTCTCTCACGCGCTATCTAATTGATTCTATTATTTTTAGCGTGACACTTTCTCACATACGAGACACACCTTTTCAAATAATGAAATTGTCATTTTCACCCACTCCTCACAGATTTTTCCTACAATCCTACCTCATTAAATAAGTGCTGAAAGGAAGCGGCAAGTAAATTGAAATATAAGGTGAGGCACAAATATGAATAACGTTCTTATTATCGACGACCAACCGTTATATAGCGAAGCGCTCGCTTCTCTTGTTCAAACCGCTTTCCAATCTGTTAACGTCGTGGAGTCAACAGACAGCGCTGAAGTTATGGAAATCATTCGTAACCAACCTGTAGATTTGGTTATTTTAGACGTCGTGCTAGGTGATCGAGACGGCATGCGCTTGGCTAAGAACATATTAGCGACAGGCTACCAAGGCAAAATCTTGTTTATTTCTTCTCGAGATTATTCAAGTTTGTCTAAAGCCGCATTTGAAATGGGCGCACACGGCTTTTTAAATAAGAATGAAGCGAAAGCCACCATTATGGATGCCATCGTCAGTGTGACACGTGGATATTCGATGTTTAAAGCGACGCATAACCAATCATCGGGTAACGTCACTTTATCTAATCGTGAAGCAATGGTGTTCCACTACCTTGCCCAAGGCTACTCAAATAAGAAGATATCTGAGCAACTGTCACTGAGTGCTAAGACCATCAGTACATACAAAACTCGAATCTTGAAGAAGTATCATGCTGAGTCTGTCGTAGAACTTCTCAACACCCTTCCTCAAGAAGAGTGTGGCAGTCTTTGTTGTTAGTTTCGCTTTAAGGCAGTCAGGTTAGGTAATTACGTATCTCGCGATAGCATCAGTTAATAGCTGGTGCATCGAGTTGTAGCGATGAGTTTGCTTCATTTGTACCACCACTTTTGGGCGCCCTTCAGGATAAAAGGTTTCAGGTACAGGAATAAAATGAAAGCCATCAATCGGTTTTTGATACTCTAGCAAAATTGTCGCTGCGGCCCTTGTTCTGATCACCTTGAGTAAGCTGGTGATATTCCCGATAGTCGCAACTCGGTCAATATTCAATCCGCCCTGCTCAAGCGCTCGCTTGGTGACTTGCTCCCTATCCTTCCAACCTGCGAGCTCAAGCAAAATAAACTTAAGCTCACACGCTTTTTCTAAATCGGTAATACCCAGTTCTTCAGGCACGACAATAACGGCTGGCGCGTAACCGATAAACTGTTGATGAATGGATTTTGGGTATTCTTCATTAAAATAGTGCAGTTGCATGTCTACTTTATCTTCAAGAATATCATCAATCGTATTGTCGGTACTGCTTGCCACATTAACGTAGGCATTAGGAAACAAATCCATTAAGTCACCTAAAAGCAAGTGACCAAAAGATTGTTGCGCAGATTGCGGTAAGCAGATAGTGATGCTCTTGTCATAAGACAGAGGATCAAACTCTCGTCTCACGAGGCAAGACTCAAGCTGGTCGAGAGCATCTGTGATTTCTGGTAGCTTTCGCTTCAAATAGTCTGTCGGTTCAAAGTGATGAGCGTGACGAATGAAAAGCTCATCTTCCAGTTGTGTTCGCAAACGAGTGAGGTATTTACTGATAGATGCTTCGCTTTTACCTAGCGCTTTCGCAACAGGCTTAAGTTGGCGATGTCGTTCTAGCAGCACCAGTATTTTGAGGAGGTTTAGGTCTAGATCTTTATTCACAGCGCGGTTACCAAATAGAATCAAAGATTAAAATTGTGATTTTTATAATTACCTTCAGCCAAATACAAAGAAAGCAGCCTTTGCATAGGCTGCTTTACTATAGAAGACCAAAGTCACGTTTTGGTCAAGTTTATCAAACTCTTATATCGCCACTTACTGACATTTAAGTCATTTACCACGATTTTCAGACATAAGACACTGTCTCAATTTAGCATCGCTTGCGCTTACACTCGTACAAATCCTCGTCAGCACGCATGATGACATCGTTCAGCGTCTCATGCTCGGTGCTCATGGCGATACCAGTACTTACGCTAACGTCGATATCTAAGCTCTTTAAACGGTTCTCCTTCACCACTGAACGTAGTTTCTTGGCCAGCATTAGCGACTTGCTCTCACTACAATCAGGAAGAATCGCGATAAATTCATCACCACCTGTCCGAATCAGATAATCCGTCGCTCTAAAGACTTTTTTCATCGCATCCGCAATTATCGAGATAACCTCGTCACCAACATGGTGGCCGTATTTATCGTTGATACGTTTTACTCTATCGCCATCAATCGCAATGACAGTGAAAGTGGTCATCTTGATCTTGTTCTTGAATGCCTGCTCTTTAAAGACCTTACGATTAAACAACCCGGTGAGCTCGTCTTTGGTTGCATCGCTAATGGCATTTGCTAGCTGAATCTTACTCTCTTTAGATTCCTGCGCCTTAGAGTAATAACCAAAGATTACCGCGAACATAATCAGGTACAAGAAC
The DNA here is from genome assembly GCF_030248355.1 of Vibrio sp. B172a. NCBI lineage: Bacteria > Pseudomonadati > Pseudomonadota > Gammaproteobacteria > Vibrionales > Vibrionaceae > Vibrio > Vibrio sp. B172a. The sequence goes on from NZ_JAHGAC010000029.1 coordinate 95,668, forward strand.
CCAAAGTCGATCAGAATTTTACTAAACGGATACTTATAAACGATGAGGTTATTGTTATCTGCAACATAGGTCTGCGTGTAAGCAAAATCTGGCCACGGGTAATGCGGGAAATAGACCACAACGTGCTTGTTGCCATTATTAATGTCTACCGTGAGTGCTTTACCCTCCGCTCTCAGAGAATCAAGAAATATCTGTTCCCCAAACTCTCCAACAATCTGTCCTTGGTAATACACAGGGCTAATGACACTGAATGCCCTACTGTCCGAATAAGTGGTTTTAAACGGCTGTGAAATCAAAATCCGATCGGCTAATTGATCTTTCCATGCCGCCAAGACGCACGAGTTAGTTTCTTTACACCAATCAACATCAAATGGTGCTGCTAAGTTCTCGAGCTCTTCGATTGGATTTTCAAGAATAAACTTGTTTGCGGTATAGGAACGAAAGTAAAGCACCACGTCAATTCGTTCATAAACGTTTGATAGGTAGCCTTCGGCTTCATGTAAAACTTTACGCGCGACAGATTCCACATAATCAAGCTCACTTCCCGCTTCAAGCGCATAAACTGCATCTTGGAAGCTAAACTCCGTAAGCTCTCCAATTTCCTTTGCCGTTTTCCCCTCGTAACGAGCCAATTCAGATTCCATAAGCAGACCAAGCAAGGTTACCTTCTGCTTGGTCTTAGAAATTCCCTGAGTGTAGATCTTAAATTGTTTCACCTCATGAGAGATCAGCATAGCGCCAATCATGGTCATTGAGGTTGTAAACAAAAGCGTGGCAAAGAAAAAAGACAAATAGATGTTTTTTAAATTCATCCTTTCTCCTGTTAAGTACTCACAACTTTTGCCAGTTCAACGATGTTTTTTACGTTGAACTTATCCAGAACGCGTCGCTTGTAGGTGCTAACAGTCTTGTCACTGATAGACAGCACATCTGCGATATCTCGGTTACTCTTCCCTTGCAGTAGTAACTTCATTACCGCGCTTTCACGGCTGGATAGCGTGGGTACATTTCGATGTTCTTCGACCGTTTGTTTGAATTTGAAGAACGAATACCCTTTCGCTACGGCTTCTATCGCATCTTTCAAAATTTCATGGTTTTCGGACTTACACACATAACCATCAGCGCCCGAGCGAAACGCCATTTGACTATACATGTGGCTGGTCTCAGCAGAGAAGAAGATGACCTTGCCACTAAAACCGTGAGATTTAATACGCTTATAAAAATCGTACCCATCACAGTCCGCAAGATTCACATCCAAAATGAGCAGACCGATATCCGATTCTTTCAGTGTTTTTAGTGCGTCTTTTGAGCTTGTTGCTGTCATAACTTCATTTGCAATGCCTAGGCTTTCGACCAAGGATTTAATAGCAATACAAACCAGTGGGTGATCATCAAAGATCAAGCAGTTCATTTTATTCATCATTCTTTTAATTCAATATCGTTATTGCTTCTAATGGCATAGGTTTATCGATGTAATAGCCTTGGCACACATCAACGGTATATTGGCGCATGGCCTCTAGCGTCACCTCGTCTTCCACCCCCTCTGCGACGACGCTAATGTTTAAGCTTTTTGCTAGTGCGCATATCGCTAACACTATGTTTTTCTTTTTCGGGTCATGAACTAACCCTTGAACGAATGAACGGTCGATTTTCAGCTCGTTGAAAGGCAGTTGAGCAAGCTTTTCTAACGAGGATGATCCGGTACCGAAATCATCAATACTGATCGTCACTCCATTCATTCGAAATTTAAGTAGGTTCTTATAGAGCGCTGGACTGGTTTGAAATGTGTCTCGCTCTGTTATTTCTATCGTAAATCGGTCTGGACTGATGCCATGCTCCTGACAACGGGCGATAAATTGGTTCGCAAATTCCGCATCTTCTAAGTTGTCATGATCGACATTTAGCGACACATGTTGCTTGAGTCCGCGATTTTTCATGTCGTATAACGCGTTGCTAAACACTGCATCAAATAACTCTGCTGACAAGTGACAGCGTTCCACGATCGAAAGGAAATTATGCGGAGCAAGCACGCCGTAAATCGGGTGAAACCACCGAGCAAGCGCCTCATAACCAATAATCTCGCCAGAGTTGGCATCTGCTAAAGGCTGGTAATAGTTTTTGACTTTACCCTCAGCCAATGCGAACAAGAACTCTTGGTCTTGAACGCAGATATCTTGTTGGAAATGTGAATTTTTAACCGGCTCAAGCCCCGATCTTCTCAGCATTTCGACTACTTGGCTTTCATCGTAGGGTTTAAGTAACTTACCCAGTACTTCAAAACTGAACGTCTCGCACATAGCGCGTACAGCTGTAACGATTGTCAGCTCCATAGCACTGACCAGCACGACTTTGCCGCGATAACCAATCTGGTTAAGCATTTCCATCATGTCGATGCCATCTTTGTTTGGCATTTGCAGATCACAAAAGATAATGTCGATATTCGTCAACTTTGCGTGTGCAATGGCTTTATCGACGTCATCGAATGAAGCGACTTCTACGTCGTGACGCAGCAACATTTGCTTCAACAGTGTAATTTGCAGTGGATGGTCATCAATCACCATCGCGTTAAGTGGTTTATTCATGAGCTTTTATCCAATGTTCTGCGAGGTTGATTTCTTGTTCGATTCGGTCGATCAGGCCAGTGACATGTGATTCAAAGTCGGCGTCGCTCGCCTGCTCTGCTTCAACACACAGTTCGGCTAAAATGCTAACCCCAATGGCACCGAGCGCTCCTTTAATGCCGTGGATAATGCGTTTTTTCTCTAACTTGCTTTCAGCTTGTTTTAAGTTGGAAACGTCTTGTGTCATCGAGCTTTTAAACACATTCGCAATCTCATGCGCATCTTGCTTTCTGAACTTCTCGATCCACTCAGGCCATTTCGCCTCTTTTTCTTGACCAAGGTAAGGCAGCAGCTTCGACTTGAGTTTTTCTAAGTCATAAGGCTTGTATAAGATGTCATCAATCCCGATGTTTTTGGCACGCTCATTGGCTAAGCGAGAATCCTCTGCCGTCACGCCAATTACAGGGATCGAAGCGTGCTCTGGTGTTGCTTTAAGCTTCTTCACTAGCTCAAAGCCATCCATCTCTGGCATATGGAAATCGGTCAGCACTAAAATCACTTGATCGTCACGGTTAACGTATTGCCACGCTTCTAGCCCGTTACTGACGATGACAGGCTCAATGCCAAGCTCTCGCAGTTGCATCGTAATTACGCTTTGGTTAATCGGATTGTCTTCTGCGACCAAAACAGAACCGTGCTTCCAATACACATCACTGAGTTTTTTAGTTTGCTTTGGCTTCAATGAACAATCTTGTGTTAACAGCGCCAAAAGTGTGTCGGGGTACTTGGCATCAGAAGGAGAAAGCTCACATTCTCGGTTCTCTCCACACACCAAATTGAGACCTTGGAATTTGCCTTGAGATGAAAACTTACCCGCCAAACATGGCGCTACATCCGTAGACTCCATTCCCCAAACTAGACACCAATCACGCACATTCGCAGGTAAGGTTGGTGAGAAGGTATAACGAATGGCCGCTTGCGGTTCAGCTTCACAGAAAATCACTGGTAGCTTCACCACCATTGTCGTGCCTAGGCCGAATTGGGAATCGATGCAGAGATCCCCGCCCATACATTCCACAAGACGGTCAACAATGCTCAAGCCGAGCCCTGTGCCACCGTACTTACGTGTGATCGTGTCATCGGCTTGCACGAACGGTTGAAGAATGCCATCAAGCTGTGTCTCCGTCATGCCGATACCTGTGTCTGCAATCTTCAGGATCAACTGCCCTTCATTCATTGCAATGCTAACGCTGATCTCACCATCGGTGGTAAATTTCACCGCGTTAGATAGTAAGTTTGTGGTGATCTGAACCAAACGCACGGCATCAACTTTCAACCAAGGATTCACAAACGGTTTGAAAGTCACACGGTAATCCAAACCTTTACTTACGGCCTTTGGCTCGAAGCTACGCACAACATCACTGAGTGTGGTCACCACATTGGTTTTGGTCGGCGTGACTTTTAATTGACCCGCTTCAAGCTTGGAATAATCAAGAACCTCATCCACCAGTAGGTTCAAGTGATTAAGAGAACGCATCGCTTGGGTGATGAGTTCTTTACTAGACTCGCGATTAGTCTGACGGGTCAACAAGTCCAACAAGCCATGTGCCGCAGACAACGGAGTTCTCAATTCGTGGCTCATCGTCGCCAAAAAGTTCTCTCGCGCACGAACCGCAGTTTGTGCCTTTTCTTGGGCATCAATGAGCGCAAACTCTCGCTCTTTCTGCTCGGTGATGTCTTGTAAAACGGTTAAAACGAACTTCTTCTTGCTGCTTGGTGAAAGAATCGATTTGCGCTCTCGATAAACATGTTGAATACCGAGCTTACAAGCATTAGATGCCGTCGTATCCGATATACGCTTTCCTGCAATCACTTGGCGCAGTTCGCGTACGTTGTCCACCAGCGGTTTCGCCCCTTTTCGACTTTGAATCGTACAGCCTTTACAACGATTATTGCGGTACAAAGAACAGTTGCTCATCTGGATCTGGTTGTCTTCACCGTGAATAAAGACAATGCTGTTGATCTCTTGGATTATCTCCATCAACCACTGTTTTTCCTTTTCTTCGTTGGTCGCGTTAAGCTCCGCCAGATTCACTTTTAACTTAAGATGAGCCAGAACGAAGTAAACAATGGCAAGCAAGATGACGAACACCACCGCGACAAACAGCACGATGGTAAAGATATGCTCTTCGTCGTATCCGTATACCAAGTTGAAGTTGCGGTATGTACGGTTGAGTTTGTCTATCTCTTTGGCATCGATCGTGTCGATGATGCTGTCGAGGATCTTCTTTAACTTGGTGTTGTGGTTTGCTACAGCAAAAGCAATAGAAAGCGTAAGGACGTCTTTTTCACTGATAAGCAGCCCATCGATATTATCTTGCGCAATCATGCTGTGAACGATGTCGTCCGGGACATAGGCGACATCGATCTCCCCAGATTTCAAATCGCTAAGCAACTGCTTTAAATCGTCGTAACGAGTGAAACGCTCTTCTTTCCATGAATCTAGATTCACCAACCCCTGCTTCTTTAGGCTCATTAATATGCCCGATTTCGCATCGTGAGGCGGATGACTGTCTACATCGAGCGCTTCAATCGCGACAAAGTTGTTGTGCATAAAAGGTTTGGTGATGAGCCAATCTGAAGAACGCGCATGATCTACGTAGGCGACAGGAACAATGTCGGCGCTAAATGCAGTCAAACCACTGTTTAAGCTGCTGCTAGGTTTTAAATACTCAAACTTGAGTCCCGTCCTAGATTGAATGAGGTCAATAAAATCCGGTAGGAAGCCATCTAAACGACCAGTGTGCGCATTTCTGAACAGAAACGGGAACGCCTCTTCACTACTGCTGTAAGTGATGGTCTCTTTGTTCTTGAGATCACGGCGATATTCCACCAGCAACTTGTCGTTGACGTGATAAGGATTTTTCGATGCAACAGAGCGAATGTTTTTACCATTGCGCTCCCAGCTTAGAATGCGGTCGATTCTATCGACAAGCGCTTGGTTTTCCTTAGAGGTAATAAAGCTCACATCCTCCTCGTTTAACCAACTTGGGATATCAACCGAACCATTCACAATGTCGTTCTGATCTAGATATTGGTTGATCGCGACATAGGTTGAGATCAGCGCATTTGCACGGCCAGTTCTCACCTCTTCAAATGCTTTAGCACGTGTTTGAACTTCGCGAACTTTGGTTGCGCCCATGTCTTTCAGGAACTCACAATATACGGTCCCTACCACGCATACCCATTGCAGTTCTCGAGGGTCGCGTTTGTAGTAACTGTTTTCGCGATACCAAACAGCGACGGTGCTAGAGAAGAAAGGCTCAGAGAAAATGAATCGGGCTTCACGCTCAGGGGTTTTACTAAAACCAACGGCCCCGTCAATCTTGCCACTTTCAATATCATTGAGGATATCGGGAATGTTGTCATAAGAGCGCAGAACAAGTTTGAGATTGAGAACCTTCGCAATGTTCGTGAGGTACTCTAGGTTAATACCATAGAAGGCGTTCACCTTGATGCCGGCGTTAGGGTCATCGGACATTTGTGCGATCACGCCAACCACAACGGCATCAGTTGGTTCTTCCGCAGCGAGAGAATAGTTTGAAGACGCAATTCCGATGAATGCGGCAAAAAATACAACGGTTTTTCTTAGAATGCTGAACATAACGACTTCCACGACTTGGGAGGTCAGACTAATTTGCACAGCTTAAATGTCAAACTTCGACAGTTTGAGAAATGTTTTTATATTACTGTTATTAAAAGATTTTATTCAATTTCGTCAGGACATTCTTACAAAATTATCCACCTTGGACTACAACACATTTGCGTAGACCATCTCATCATCAACACGAAACTGTTTGCACAACAAATAAACAGCATAACGTGCGTCACAATAAACAAAAAAGTATAATTAGACATCAGCTTGTGATGAAAAAAAGGCCACACTGGTTAAGTGTGGCCTTGATGATTATTCAACCAGACATGCTATTTCATTAAGACAATGAAACTGATTTTTCCCGTTATTCTTGGCTAGATACATCGCCATATCGGCTTCATTGATTTTCTCGTCCAATGTCGAACCGTCTTCTCTCGACCAATAACTCACACCGATGCTGGCAGAGATGTCACACGTTACTTCACCAAACTGAAATGGCTTGGATAAACTTTCTATGATGCGTTGTGCAATTGGCTCACAACTTGTTGCATCTCTTACGGCAATCAAAAACTCGTCACCAGCCAAACGCGAAACTAAATCTCTGCGAGCAACGCAGTTCATCAGGCGTTGAGCAACGACTTTGAGCAGTTGATCGCCTATCGCGTGACCATATTTGTCATTGACGGCTTTAAATCCATCTAAGTCGACAAACAAGATATGCTGAGAAGCACCAACATCGTGCTTTTCTTGCAGACGGCGCATTGCTTTAGAGCGGTTCGCAAGCCCAGTGAGCGGGTCATGATTCGCTTGGTAGTTCAAACGCTTCAATTCAATATCAATGGTTAGATCGGTAAAGGAAACCACAAAGGCTTCTGCTCGGCCCGTTTCGCTCTTCAATACACGTACTTTCAACTCACAAGGCATCACGCGCCCTTGTTGGTTTTTGAGCTCTACATGCGTCTTGTAGTGCCCAGTTTTGAGTAATCGCAGTTTGACGGCCTTTGTGACTTCAAAAGGCGATAAAAGCTCTAACGTTTTTAATGCATCCACTTCACCAAACCATTGTGTCGCGGCGTGGTTTTGAGTTTGAATGCCCAATGCTCGATTAAGCACTAAGATTGCGTCTTGGTTTTGATCGAACATCAGATCCAGTAATTTACGGCGTTGCTCGGAAAGCGTTTGCTCCGTGATGTCTTGCAACTGAATCAGACTGCTCTTTTCCGTGTCCATTGGATTACAAGAGATGAGATAACGTTTGGTCTTATCCAAACTGCGAACTTCAACGCCTTTTACCGTCGTGTGAGTGTCGATGGCAAACATCACACGCTCAATTTTTGACAGAGGTTCAAAGCGGCTCACTAGCAAACGTCTGATTTCAGAGTTAACCTCCATGCCTCGTAATTCTTTAGACGCGATCGGGTTAAAGTACGTCACCCTATGACTTGAAGAAACCACCAGAACGCAACGTTGCATTGCATCGAGCGCACTGTGTATATAACGGTTTTTGTCCTCGACCCGCTTTAGAACCTGCGCGACCTGAGACTCACGCTCAGCCAAGCTCATGGTCATTTCATTAAAGCACTCTGTCAGCTTCCCGACTTCATCCTGGTGGTAAACAGGCAGTGCTTTACGAATCACCCCGACTTTACTCATATGCTCTACAGAGCGATGCAGAGACAAAAGCGGCAACGAGATAAGCGAATGCAGCAGCTTCGCCAACGCCCATGCACACATAGACAGCAGCAGCACGATAACGCCAAGCGATAACCACATTTTGCGCTCGTTTATGAGCAAGTTTTCTAACGATACCCAGATCTCTAACGCGCCAAGCTTTTCATCACCTAAGACCACATCATAATGACGCATCACAACATTAAGGTGCGAGCACTTCAAGGTACGGCTTTGCCATTCACAGCCTTTTGGTAGATCTTCAATCGATGCGATGGTTTTATCATGTTGATTCACCACCAGCGCCGAGATCACATCGGGATCAAAACTCAGGTTAATCAGTTGCTCTTTCGCGGTGTATGAATCGTCAAACATCAAAGCTGCTTGAAGTGTATTCGCAACCCCCTGACCAAGAATATTGGTACGACGCTCTAACGCGCTTTCTTGGGCTAGGACTAAGTATTGAATGGCAAGCGTACCAAGACCTATAACTATGAGAGTAATCATAAGCCAAGTTGGAAGCATCATTTTGTGACGCAGTGGTAATCGAGCGAGACGGGAGCGAATCATGGCACCACCCCATCTTCGACTAGAATCGATATACTGAGCAACTGTGCCCGAAGCTGTACTTGAGTGGGTGCCACATGGCCGCGCGATACCATAGGGCGGATGCGGTTATTCACTTTCACAAATGCAACCATTCCTCCCATCAAAACAAACTGTTCACCATTGCTGATTAATAGCGAATGAGGATAAGTTTCTCTCAGCGTCTCAATCTGGGACGGCTTCGCCTGTGGAATATAAAGAATATGGCAAGTACTCGGCTTTACATCGCTCGAAAGGTCATAGTAACGAGAGAGCTGAGGCTTGCGAGCAACAATGCGTTTTAAATGCTCAGCGACGGAGTCACTCTCAGACACGCAATATTCTACAGGCGCAATAGACTTGCCTGTTGCCCCCCAATCGGCGAGTAAAGCAAATCGGTACAAATAGACCGCTTTCAAATCGGCATCGTCATATTGACCGAACGCGAACGTTGCACTTAGCAATGCCCATAAGGTTATGCCCCACTTAAAGGCCGAACTCTTTTCGAATCGTCTCACCATCTGGCGTAATCCCAATCTAGCGTCAACCAATACTGTGTGCCATTAGCAAAAGAGTTGTAATTGTTAGGAAACTCTTTACTTTGGTCAGCCCCTAAGTTCTCGACCGACGCGGTAATCTCTGGCATACAATCGTTGTACTGCCAGCTTAGAGATGCATCAAAGGAAACGACTTCAGGCCAGTTGTAGTCTTTATTGGCAACTGACACTGGATTCAATGCTGACTCATAATCTTCATGCAGTTCCGATTCAGAAACATATTGACCACTGACACTTACCCACCATTGCGGTGTGATGTCCCACATTACTTGTGCATTCACAAAGTGGTTTGGCTCATTTTCAATCATTCGTTTTACCGCATCATTATTTGAGCAGATGGCACCTTCACAATGACCAACAATTCGCTTATAGCTGTAGTTTGCGTTGATTTGAAGATCATCGCGGGGTTGCCATTTGACTGCGACCTCGCCCCCAAAGCTTTCGCTCCATATAGGGTCAATCAGCTTCGATGTATATTGTTCCACCACAGTGCCAATAGTCCCCGGAGATGATCCCTCCGCGATAATGGTTTGAGTCGCAGATTCAGTTTTATAAACGCGAATGTTTTCATGTCGGGTGTAAAAGCCACCGATGCTGAATTGCAAACGGTGTTCATCCCAAAAACGATAACCAAGTTCATACGTAGATACAGATTCGACATCCAGATCTTCATTGCCTTTAAGCAACGTACTATAGTAGTAGTCGTAATAGTTGTTATCGCTGAACATTACGTTCTGCATGTATTGGTTTTCACGCAGATAAGTACTCAACTCAAGGCGTGACGGCGTCACTATTGCTTTACCCCAACCTGCCCAAATTCTTTGGTTGCTTGCAAGCTCATAACTCAAGCGAACTTGTGGTTGCGGATCGATATCATGAGTCAGGTTATTGTATTGCCAACGGTTGCCCAGCGTTAACTTGGTCTTGTCCATGACGGGAATATTCCAGTTCATGTACACGCCATAAGACTGGTTCAGAAAATCAGGGTCTTCCGCTACACGTAAATAAGGCATTGTCACCTCATCACGCTTTGAAAAGGTGCCAAATTGCTCATCAATCAGGCGAGCGTTGCCGCCAAGGGTTAACTCGGTACCCCATAAATCAGAGAAAGTGTAATGTGAATCAAGATCGGTTCTAAAGAACTTTGCATTAGCATGAGTACTGTCGTTAGAGCTGTAGGTAAACCAAACTTCGTTTTCCCAACTGTCGCCATTGGCGCGATCAAAAATATGATGGCCACCAACGAAGTACTCTTGCATCGTCATTTCGGTTTCAAAAGCACGCATGGGCTCTGCACCTGGCATGATGAAATGCGGTTGGAAGTTGCCCCAGTTGTAATCTTCACGGGAACGAATGCCACCAGCCTGAACACTCAATGTATGTTCATGTTTCTGATAATCCAAACGACCACCGAAGCGCTCGGTATACACATTGAAATGCTGAAACGGCTGCACACGCGCTTCATCGCTGGTCCAAGGCATGTGATCAACGAACTCGCCGTAAAGACTGTAGTTTGCGTATTCACCAGCAGAGCCCGCATGATGGAGCTGATATTCACTGTAATCGTAGTTTCCGAAACTGGCTGACACCTTCCCTTTTGCCGCACCCTCTGCCTCTTTTGTGATGACGTTAATAACACCGGTTACGGCATTGCCGCCCCATACTGTGCCAACTGGACCAAGGACAATTTCGATCTGAGCAATGTTATCCATACTGACGGGGATTAAATCCCAATCCACATCAGAAGACATCGGGTTAAACACACTACGACCATCAACCATGACCAGCATTTTATTGTTCAGGGTTTCGTTATTGCCACGCACGGTCACACCCCAATCGTAATTGGAGTATTTCGCGACGTGCAGTCCGGGTGCCAAAGATAACGCATCAGCCACAGAGCGTGCACCAGAGCGTTTAATCTCTTTTGCAGTAATGACATATACAGACGCGGGCGTATCTGCAAGGGATTGCGAGGTTCGAGTGGCCGAAACAACCTTGGTTTCAGCCAAGGAGCACAATGGCATTTCGAGTAAAGAATCTAGATCATAGTTAGCAGAGGCAGGAGCAACAGCTCCAAACGTGGATGCAATCACGAGGTTTAACGACAAACGCATAGGGGTATTTCTCAACGTTTGAACGCAAAAAATGGTATTTGGGGGAAGAGGTTCAAACGTTAAATTACAGTGTATCTATATGAGTACAGTGTACCATTTGCCCTAGTGTGGTTCATTTTAAACCAACGCCAATTACGCTGAGTTATTTTTGTCGAGACGATTAATTGATGTACCAGATAGTGGGAGTTGGGTGTAGAGAGTAAAAAAGCGCCGACAGGCGCTTAAATAGAAACGTTTTAATTCCAAACGGGCTCGCCGTATTCTTCACAGCGTTTTTTATCATAGTATTCAATACGCCCACCTTTACCGACAAACTGCGCCTGCACTACCATTCCTGCATCCACAAACTCTCGGAAATAGTCGCATGACACATAAAAACTGCTGTCCTGAATGACTATAGGTACCCATTCGTAACCGCCGCTACGAGGTAAGTAAGACTTGAATACAATGACCCCGTCATCCGAAACCTCAATCGCTTGGTCATATTCATTAAGTTTGTAGAAACGCTGTCCATCAAGTTCGGCTTTCGCATATTCAATAGTTTCTTGAGTTGCCGTAGAAGTCGGTGTTTGATTCGGCATTGTTTGACAGCCGACGACCGATGTTGCCGCCACCAACAGCAAAGTTAATTTCGTTGTTCTATTCATTATTTCCTAACCACTGTGGATTCATTAGCCACGTTCTCATCATTTATTTGTTAGAGTTGTATCCGATTGAATAAAAGAAAAAGCGCCTTTCGGCGCTTATTATACATCTCTTATCCAAACGTCTCTGACGTCTTTTTTAAGAAGGTCGATCACACTTTGGTGAATGAAAACTAAGCCAAAGTCTTCTTCTAGTTTAAATATTAATCGTTCTTCTAACGGGATATTTTCTAATTTAGAGAAATCAAACTCTGTTGACTCGATGTCTAACCAGTTTAACTTGCCGTATTGTTTTTCTTTGTCCGTCAATTTATAAGTTTGATGGATGTAAGGCATACGATAATCTTCGTAAACTTTAATTTGTTCATCTGTTGGTTGGCTTGGAGAACAATCGACGCGAGCGTCTAACCACTCTACTCCGTGTACAACCAGTTTCTCTACTTCTGATGCGATATCACTGATGATAAATAGCTTCGGAGAAAAGGTCATTTCAATCAGTAAGTCAGGCTCTACGGGTACTATTGGTTTAGGGGTTTGCTGGAATGGGAAGTTAGTTAAGTTTTGCTTTGTTAAAATAATATAGTCTTCTTTCATTATTTTCCCCTAAAATTTAGGTGCACGCATAGATGTATTCTTCTTCATTTTCCTAACTAGAGAAAATCTTGAATCATTACTAATCAAATCATAGATTTCTGGAGCGAAAAATACTGCAGTATCAGCTCCTTTAGCCCTATAAACCACCCGTTTATGGAAGGGGATCTTTAAAATTTTCTCTGGGCTTAGAAACAATCGGTGGACGATTAGGTCCCCATTGTTTGGTGATACTTCTACAACACTTCGTTCAAAGTCGACAACATCTTGAATGTTATTCAGAGCTAGTATGTATCGATCGGTGATGACTCCATCTTTAGTCGATAGTGATGCTGGATAAAACTCTACACCATAAGGATCAAAGCTCATTACAAGATCTGCAAATTCTTTAGTAACACATATGTCACCATTATCCGAAATGGGGTGAACCATGGAGGAAGTTACATTTTTATCCTCCCATCTTATTGGACTCTCCGAACTCGTTGGGTGAAAATTATTTGTACTATATAGAAATTCACGATCATCCACACATTGGAATGCCGTTGAACTTCTCATATAGTCCTCAGAGATTACCGAAAACTCCATCTTATACCTCTTTATTGTTTGGTAATTATCTTGCTTTGCTCTCTTACACCCATAAGGCGATATTACTAGTGAAGGAATTAAAAACACATCAATAATCTTCTGTAGGAGCAAACCTTTTTACAAGCGGAATTGGCTGATTAGGATATGTAAATACGTTGGATGGAACCGAATAAGAGAATTCATCCGGAAAATCATAAAGTGGTGTTTCAACAATTTCTCTAGCAAAGTAATAATCACTCATTTACAACTTCTGACGTTCTTATTTTATTCTTGTTCTTTAATTCAACAGGCATCAGCGGTGCTTCAATCGTAGTATTAAAGAAAAAGCGCCATGAGACGCTTTTCAATGCTGGCAGTCTAATAACGGCCATATGGAGCTGTGGTATCATACCATACATCGACACATCCAGCTGACTTCAAGTCTTTAACGAAGTTCTCACTAATATATAATTCATTATTCTCGTTAAAAACAAAAGCATATTTTTCTTCTACTTCTAAATCTGTCAGGGTTGGAAATTGTAAAAGTTCAATTGTTTTATAATCATCAAACTGTCTATCATAATCGTCAGGATTACTACCAAAATCAAAATTACTATCCCAAGTATCTTTTCCTTCTAACCAAAATTCATTTAACTTTTCTAAAATTTCTTCCCAAATTACGAATCGGATAGTATTGTCAAAAATAATAAACAAGTCAGGGTTAGAAAAAACCATACCTGGTCTTTTTTCTGGTAGAATATTGCTTAAATTTTCTTTAATAAACTTAATATACATATTACTTTAGGATTGTTATTTACATAAAAGTCATTTAAATTTAATTTCATCTATCTAAAGTCTGAATAGCCGTCTGCCGGTATAAATTCCACACCGACTAGCTTAAAATTTTTTATTTTTTCAACTAAACTTTTATGGAAAAAAACACACTTCAACCAACCAGGATCTATCACTATCTGTCTTCTATCTACTGGTATAGTCTGAATTAGTTTTTCATCTAATATAAGATTAAGAATACCACTAATCATCTCATCACCATTAGAGTCCTTTCGGTACCTCTTGATCTTACTTTCAGATCTATCAATCAACTTAATCTCGTTGACAACTTGTAGCATAAGAAAATCATGTTCGCCTTTATCATGAAGTTTAATATCGACCCAATTAACCCCAAAAATGTTATTCAAATTTAATTTCGAAAATTCATTTTTCTTAATCGAGAAATTTGGCATCTCAAGTATATCTGGGATTTCATAATCATCTTGTGGAAGAAATTCGACTATCAAGGGAACAGGTGCTTTAGGGTAAGTAAAACTCGTTAAGGGCACTGAATCGATGTATTCATCTGGAAAACAGTAAATTGGGGAATTGACACACTCTCTTGCAAAAAAATATTCACTCATTTTCCAACCTCAAGTTTTCTAGGTTTCATAGTCTTACCTTTTACATTCTTTATATTGTGTTTTTCTTCCGGTAGCTTGGAAGATCTACTTGGGCATGCGCTTCTTGATTTACTCTTGCTTTCTATATTACTCTCGCCAGCGCAACCTATGTCACTTGCCGGAGAGTAATCATGACCAAAAGTCGAAATTGTATATAAAAAGCTATCTAAACACACTAAAATGTCTTCAGAGACGTCGTCTAAATCAGACTGAAAGTGCCTTTTATTCCCTGATTTGCAATAATAGCCTCTTCTTGCACTTTCTTTTACACCTTTAATATCTCGATTAACTGACTTTATATACTTTATATCATCCAGCCGCAACTTAGATGCTATGGGGTCAGGGACCTTTGTTACCGGAATTGATGTAAGTTCACCACTTTCAGGATCTGAACTTGTTTCCCAAAACTGTTCTTGCTCGGTCTTGAAGTCCAAACCTCCACCATGGCCAGACTTATGGACGTGTGTATTGACTTGACAAGCGATATCCGTTTTGGAGGGGAACATTACCCCATTTTTCCAGGTGTTTATATCATACTCATATGCTTCTCTGTATTTTTTCCAGTCTGGAGTATCTAAGTTTTTAGTTGTTATGATGTGGTGAGCCTGAAGTCCGAACTGTCCGTCATCCCCCTTCAAACGTCCATCCGCCCATAAATGTTCATTGAAGCCCGACTTATAGTGCTTAGATTTAATTGCTTTTGCTAAAGCAGGCCCTGAACCTTTTACAAGACTGTGTGTTTTTACAGTTGAGTTTTTAGCCATGATGGTATTGACCTCTAATAAGCATCACATTTTTCTGGTTTTTTCTTACAAACGGGACAGATAAACTCCTTTTTATCTTTGTCCTCATTCGCCTTTGCAGAGTTCTTTCCTGACTGAGCAGACTCACCTGTATTGTGTTTTACTTTTGCTGGGTACGTTTTCTCGCCCTTACCTAAGATGCGAGCAAAAAGATCATCAAACTCGCCCATCGCTTCTTTTAGTTTGTCCGGCACCATCTTATCGATGATTTTCACTTCATCCGCTAGCTTCAAGAAATACGCGCCGAGCTCATCTGCGCCCATTCTGTTTGCGTATGAAGCCAGCTCAGTTGCCACTTCAATACAAGGTTTTAGAACATCGCTAACAATCTGGCTGGTTTGTTTCGCGTAATCCACCCAATCTAATGTACGCAAGAATTTTTCTGGATCGCCTTTCCCCATGCCTCTTAAAACGGCTAGCAAAGTATCTTTTGATGTTCCTTTACCGCCTTTTAGTGCTACTTTACATGTGCCTTTGACCGCACTACCAAATGTAGGAACGCAGCCGACAAGGGTAAGTGAAAGTGCTAACCAGTTTTCGGGCTTATCACGTTCTTCTTCACTCAACAAAGTCATAATGTTTGCAGATAAATCGCGCACGTCAGCGGCTTGGTCTACGACAGGAATCATCGTCAGCGCTGTATTGGCGATGATCTGCTCTACAGAAGCATCATCGTTGAAATCACCAAGAATCACACCCCAAATCCAACTGGCGGCACCAGACATTCGCGTCCAAGCATTTTCCCAGAAGCCAACTTCACCTTTCTTTGTTTCTTCAATGATCAGTTGAGCGTTCGCACTTGGATTAAAGTTTGGATTGGTCTTCGTTGGGACATTCGGCATAAAGTCTCGGCTGTCCTCGCCGTACTCTATGGCAAACTCACCCGGAGCAACGCCACCAACCGATGCTTTACCGTTGTTGTCTAGTGTTCCTTCAAATACGGCGCCAGATTGATCGGTTAGAGTGTAAGTTGCGCCTTGAACGGGTTCACCGTCTGAGTAAGAGAGGTACAAATCAACCGTATACGTCCCTTCCTGATCTTCCGTAACAGAAACCGATGGGTTTTGAGCGCCACCAAGACACATGGTATTGGCTTTGTTCATGGTCATTTGGTCAGACAAACGACATACGCCCTTGCCTTCAAACTTAACCGTTGGTGAGGCTGAAATGA
This sequence comes from Vibrio sp. B172a, assembly GCF_030248355.1. Taxonomy (NCBI): domain Bacteria; kingdom Pseudomonadati; phylum Pseudomonadota; class Gammaproteobacteria; order Vibrionales; family Vibrionaceae; genus Vibrio; species Vibrio sp. B172a. The sequence continues at coordinate 112,035 of NZ_JAHGAC010000029.1, forward strand.
ATTTTGCTTCGGCTTCTATCGTGCCGGATGCGACGCCTTTTTTATCGCCGCCCGCATCACCGGTACTTTTTGAAAACGTACTGCCTTTAATTGCGACACTGTTGCCGCCATCCATAGAGATAGTCGTAGTGCCACCTGCAAGATCTGCTGATTTAGCATTGTTGCCATAAGGGATAGGAACGATCGGCTTGCCGACCTTCGTTAAACAAACATCTGGGAGCGTTGCATTCGCTTCACCACCTGAGCCTTTATGAACTATCGAAAGTCCATTTGCACCAACTGTTACGCCCATAACCAATCCATTTGAATTTTGTTGATTGAATAATAAAAGAGATCGCATATTGCAATCTCTCTAAATGACTAGTGAATTTCACTAAACCGCTAGTGAAATTCACGATAAAGCTTAAAACTGGCAGAAGATCTCATTTCGAGATCTTCTGTTTATCGATACAGTTCAAGCAATTGCTGGAACTTTAAATCTATAACGACGTAGGTCGCGGCATACATGATCGCGAAGGTAATTGCGCTGATGCCTAAAATCAGTTTGGGTGAAATCACCCTTTTTAACGGTTTCTTGAGGTATTTAGCCTTAAGGTTAACGAGAGAGACTTTCTCTTGCTCTGCCAAACGTTCGTCACGTACTAAGCGATAAATGGTATTGCCGATTTCTGCGAGCTTTTCGTTACCGCGTTCTTCACGGCCGTATTTGCCCTGAAAGCCAAGTTGAAGCAGTAAATACAGAAACTCGATAACGTGACGATACTTGCGTGGGTCTGCTTTTAAGCGCTCGAGAATAACGAAAAACTTATCGCCGCCAGATGTTTCATTGTGGAACTCGGACAGCAAACTGTTCTGGCTCCAATGGCTGTTAGCGCCCCACTCTTGTCGGCAAACCGATTCATCAATCGCAGCACACAAACAGTATCGGATGACCAAAATGGATGCGCGGTCCAATTCCATTTCATTGAGCTTACGTTCGCCTTTTCTTATCTCGCGAGCCACTTGCTCACGGAATGGCATTGGATCATCAAGCCAAGGAATTGAGGACATACAAGACAAGCTGGCGATCAACCATGAAAACTGGTCGACCAACGGGTTGATGCCCATGTTTTCGATGTTTAGGTCTTGTACCGCGATATTACGAGACAAGTCAGGCGCTGGCATCACCTCCATCGGTTTGCCAGGCTCTGGTTGGAATAAAACTACAGTGACGTCGGTTTCTGCGTAACTCATAGACGAACAGCCCATAGTTGCAATGACAAGTTAGCAAAGTCACCCGCTACGTGAACCGCAATCGCAGCCGTGTTTTTCAGTGCTGCCCACTCTTCACCGGTCTTATCCAGTTCGAAGTAGGTGTAACCTGCGTGGTAAGGCAATGCACGAGGTACGACTGGCATTGGTTTAATCTCGATACCAGGCAGTTGAAGGTTAATCAAGTCACGAATGTTATCGATAGAACCGATCTTCGTTTGACTAACAAACTGGGTATGAAGCACATCCAAAGTAACATCGGCTTTAACCGCAAGAATAAAGGTTGTTGTATCAATAATCTTGCTGTCTGGAATCGCTGCCGTTCTAATGCCGTAGTTTTGGTCTCTCAACGTGAGTGGCATTGCACGCTGCTCAGACATCACACTTAATGTCATCTTCGCACTATCAAGTGTTCGCGATAGACAGCTGGTCAAATCGCCGTGATTGTATTTGGTAAACTCAACTGGTCGACGAGACACCGAACACAGAGTCGAAAGCTCACCTTCCGCTTGAAGAAGAATGCGGTAAAACGATTCAGGATGAATCCCTTCTGCACTCGCAAAATGCCAGAATAATGGCTCGTATCGGTTTAGAGCTTGGAGCAGCATGAAATCAGAAACTGAAGATACACCTTGTTGGTCGACGACACCTAAGCGCTGAACGATAGACTCTGCGCGGTGTTTCAGCATAGAAGCAAACTCGGTTGCGAACTTGTTCAGTACGGTCGAAGCATGGATATCAATACAAGTCGGAATAAAGCTCTCATCTAAGATGACACTGCCGTCTGGCTTCACTTCTGAGATCTTTAGAATTGGAATCGATGTGTACGCACTCTTGTCTTCGTGGTCGTACATCAAACAAAAGTTAAGCTTACCGACTACGATGTTTGCCATGTCTTCCGAATCATAACAAGCATCGACGGCTTCTTGCGATTCCATGGTGTAACGTGCGCCGTCTTTCTTGGTGCCGAATAGCTCCGAACGTTCAGAAGGTAACGGACAGCAAAGGTAAACCACTTTATCAGCAATCGAAGGATCAACGTCTTTTACTTCTGGCAGTTCAGCGAGCAGTGGCAGATCAAAAGGGGTTCGGTCTTGAAGAATGCCTTCAGCGCGAGTAATACCAATTTTACCCAACGCCAGCAGTTGCGAGTTAATCTCTAAACGCTTAATTCCCCAATGTAGAGGCGATGCATTGGCGCTCAACATGCTCGACAGTTTACTTTGTGAACGATCGAGTTGCTGAAAGTGCTGCGGCTTCATGAACATTCCATCTTGCCAAACAACTGGATTGTATAAAGACATGCTTTTATTCCTTAAAAGTAAACTTGTTCAATGCCGCGAGTGTTGTCAGAAATTAACTCACTGCCTTCTAACTTGAGTTTGATGTAGTACTCGCTCTTCTCTTCAATCACTTCGACTTTACGCCAAGAAGAGCCGTCAATATCGCGAAACGCTACCGAGAACCCTACGGCACGAGTAGCTGGGTCAAGCTCCAAGAACTCATGGATTTTTTCACCCGGTTGCATTTGGTATTCGTAACGTTTGATGTATTCATCACCCAGTGACGCTTTATCATTCTCAAACAAGGCAAAGAAATCTAAGCTTCGAAACAATACTGGTGATGTCAGTTCATGCACGCGCAAAATAACCGGAGAGGATTGCCCGCCTTCACGAACGTTAAGAACCGAAGAAGCCTCAATCACCAACTCGATTGATGACGTTTCAGGTGTAATACCTGTAGATTCTTTAAATTGGTCCCACATGGAACAGCCGGATAGCAAAGCACATCCGAGCAACATCGCAATACTACGCATGGCTTCCCTTAATCGCTTTGGTGTAGTTTTTCTTGATCAAACCTTTCAACGATGTCTCATTCATTTGGCGACGGTTATTCGCATAGAACTCCAGATATTCACCCCACAATTTTGATTTGGTAGTGAACATAGATTTACTTGCGACGTCGTTTGCAAACGTGACAGGGTCATTCGTTTCAGATTGCTCGATCAGCAACTCATTGAGTGCTTTATTAAAAATAATTTGGTGGTCGTTGATTTCATCTAACATCTGTTCGACCAACTCATTAGGAGACAGTAGATTCTGGCTGTTTAGAGTCAGCATCAATTCCGCTAGGTTAGAATCTGCTTCGCTTAAGCCCTGCTCACCTTTAAGTGACTCCACTTCATGAAGGTCTTTTTGCAAGTTGTCGATACACAAACGAAGGCAGGTCCCCATTTGTTTAAACAGGAGTGCTTCATTGCTGATCAATTCTGGATTACTGATCCCCAAACCTTCATAGAACGCTTTGCTAATGTCGGAAGAAAGAGTGCCTTGCTCAGTAGCGATAGATTCATTGCTGACGAAGCCCACTTTGGTTTCCGTAACTTTCGATTCTTGCTGAGCAGATTGCGTCGAAGGAATAAAGGCTTGTGTTACCTCCTCCCATTTCTGACCAACTGGTTCTGTTCTTTGTGCCGATTGTTGGACTGGTGGTGGAGTCGGTTGTTCAAATTGTTGTGGGCGAGATTGGTGTACTTCAGGTTGCACTTTCTCAGGTTGAGACACCAACGCTTCTGAGTTATCTGATCTCTCTGAATTCACAAAATCTTCAGGAATAAAACTGCTATCTCGACGAGGTTGTGTTTCTGGTTCAACAGATGCATTACTCGTGGCGGTTCCAGCCAACCAATCTTCTGGAATTAGGTTCGGAATATCGAATTCAGAGTGGATACTGAAGCTATCATCCACAACTTGTCTTGTGTTTTCGATTGGCTTAGTTTGCACGGCCTCAGGCTTTTCGACATCACGGATAAGATGGTCATCTTCACGCTGCATCGAAAACTTAAGATGTGCAATAGGATCATCGCTGTCCACATCGTCCTGTTTCGTTTCCATGAACAGGTCTTCTAACGCGCCGACTTTTTCGTCTTCCTCAACGACAGCCTCACCCAAATTAACTAGCGGATCATTTGAGACACGTTCTGGAGCAATATCGGCAGCAATATCTTGAGCCGCTGAAACATGCTCTAAAGAAACACCAATTTCGTACTGGCCAAGGGACACCACGTCACCGTCGACAATCGAAACTGGTTGGTTTTTAAGGATCTTATTGCCGTTTACCATAGTGCCATTGGTTGACACATCACTGATGTAATATGTGTCGCCGTAAACACTAATAAGGCAGTGGGTCCCAGAGATAAAACGATTATGGTCAGTTAAAGGTAGTGTACAACTTGGCGCACGCCCTACTGAGCCACCACCTTCGGGCATCTCGATATGCTTAGCGCCTGTGTATTCCTCCGGGCACTTTGAAATGAATAGGACTAGCTGATGTGTTTGCATTGCTAAACCTTAAAATAGTAGGGAAACGGACAGCTCTACTCCACCAATTCCATCATTGACTACTGGAAGAATGTAGGAAGCTTGAGGGATGATCTGGATGTGGGCATCTGGGTTGCTACCAAGTTTGATTGCAGTACCAAGAGTAACAACCGCACCAAGTTCAAACTGGTCAATGTCTTCAATGCTTTCGTAACGGTAACCGTCTTGGTCTACTTTCCAACGGTTTGAATACTGTGAATAGCCGAACGAAAGTCCAGCACCGACGTATGGGGTAAAGATGCTCCAAGAGCTCAGGGCATATTGTGGAACAACGCGAAGCTCGTAGTTTGTGACTTCTTGATAAACACCATTTGAAGGTGCGTCGACATCTTCAGCAAGGTAATTAAGACCCAACCACCAACGCCAGCGATTGTTGTTTTCATCGATAGGACGTGTATGAACTAGACCGTATCGCAACGTATCTACATCACCGCTAGAACCTTCATCATAGTCAATACTTTCGATTGTCAGCATGTTGACTGAGCCACCATATCGTTCCCCCTTCGCAACAGCAAAAGTAGAAAATAGACACATGGCTGAGATTAGCCCAACTTGACTTGGTTTTAGCATTTCGTCCCTCTTTGAAAGCCTTGTAATTATATTCAGGGGCGAAAGATATCAAGTCTCTTTGCTTTTTCAATATGGTAAAAAATAGCCCCATCAAATAAGGCAAATCACCTATAAATAAACGCAATATCACTAGCGATATATTCATATAAACGGTGAAGGTTATTGTGTAAATATAATGAATCTAGCTTAAGTAACTAAATTAGCCAGTTCTTAATTAGAAACACAACCATCACTTAAACAAACAAATGTTAAAGACTTTGATAAGTTTTCACTATTAAAGTATCCTCTAATCAAGGTTGTCTTAATTTTAATAATCTGACATTACTTCAAGTTTTGAACTTTTGTCATAACCACGCTTAATATTAAAAATCTATTAATCTTACTTTTTGTCTCAATTACTGGAATACACATCACCTAAACTAATGCCAAACAAATCAACATAATCAACAATTTTTGTGAACGAATGTCACACTAAGTTAAATTATATTGATTTAGATATTATTTATTATTCAATTTCTTTCTTTTGCCTATAAAATCCCTCAAAAAAAAGATGATAGCAGTGCATTTATAATCATTTGCCAACTGCTACTTTCCATATAATCAGTTGGAATTGGAAAATATGTTTTTCAGCGACTTCACTAGAAGGCCGATCGATGAAAGTAATCCAAGCGGCTCAAACCCTAATGGCTTAGACGATTTTGACGAAATAAAACGTCAAATAAATAACCTTAACAAAGTAACAGGCAGAGTTTCTTGGAAGACTGTGCAAACGCTGTCCAAAAAGATTCTAAGCACTCAAGGCAAAGACTTTCGTTGCAGCTGCTATTTTACGGTTGCAGCAACCTATAATGACGGTTTAAAAGGCCTAGTTGAAGGTTTGAACTCGTTGCTCGATTTATGTGTGGTGTACTGGTACACCGCTTACCCAGAGCATGCAAAAGCGAATGCCCGTATCAGCGCTATCGAGTGGATGGTTGAATACACTGAGAAACGGATTAAAAAGCAACGCGCATTACCAGAGGAGCTTCCTCTTATCGAAGCAGCACATCAACTGTGCTTACGCATCGAGGAAGAGCTGCGCCTTCACTACGGAATTAAAGCCCCATCTTTTGGTCGTATTCGTCGTATCTTAAATCAGTGGATTGAAGAGATTAAGGAAGCAAAAGCCAAAGAAGTCATGGCGTTAGAGGCGAAGCAACCAAAACCAGAAGTTCAAGCGCCATCAACAGGGATTAAAGTTGAAATCGCCCCTCCACCGAAAGTTGACGCCAAACAACCACCAGCAACGCCACAGCCCGAGTCACAGAAATCGAGCCGGTTGGTACTCTTCTCTGTGGTTGGTTTGTTGACAGCAGCATTGGCTTCTCACTTTATTTACAAGCAGCATCAATACGAAACACTGAAAGATGATATCGAACACGCTTCACTGACAGAACTGACTGATATCGTTAGGTCGTTTAACGTTGAAAACAAAGATCACCGACTTTCTTTACGTTCAGCGACAGTAGAACGCCTTGATACATTGATGACCGATTGGACACTCGATCCAGTGAAGGTAAGTAAAGTAAACACCATTGATGAACTGACTTATGAGTTGACAGAAATCTACCCAGACTCGTCATCTGCACAGCAACTTCGAGAGAATTTTTTAGACCAACGTTCTCGTTTCGAAAATGAATTCGATGTCATATACAAACGGTTTGCCTATGCTAGGACGGTATTTGCCAATGTCGCTAAACACAATTCAGATAAAGACTCGAAGAAAGCGTATGAATACAGTAATTCGCTATTTCCACTTCTAGGTCGAATTGAGTACGCAGAAAAGAACACGCAGCAAAAGGAAATTGAGCGCTCCCTCCTTTTACTGAACACCTACCTATATAAAATTAATCAGCTAAAAACTGCGTCAAACGACAATAAATAACAATACAAGTAAAGAAGTTATAGGCTTATGTTCAAACAAAAAATACTGAGAAACCCGATCGTGGTTTCTACCATAGTGGCTCTGGTTTTAGCCGCGATATTTGCAGCAGTATATTTATTCTTACTCGAAGATGCAGATAAGCTTTATCTATGGGTTGGTCTCGGAGTCATTGCCACCTTTTATCTTATATTCCAGTTTTCACTATGGCTTAAGAAAAAGAACAACTCAAAAGCTCAGCGTTTAGAAACAGAAGAAGAAGCCCTTTCGATGGTGATTCGCCCTCTTCTGTCTAATTCAGGCAAGAAGCCAATCTATCTTATGATTGGTAATAAAGCGTCTGGGCGACGTCAATTCTTGTTTAATTCAAGCGCAATTAAACCAATGGATCGTTCTCGCACTGCAAAAAACGATTTCTTTGAATGGTATGAATCTGACAGCGCGGTTTACGTCAAACCAGATCAGCGTCTCGTGTTCCAAGAGGTGTCAAGCAGCGATGCGTCACTGTGGAATACCTTTGTCGATGAAGTGATTCGTCACCGTCCGAGAAAGCCATTTTCCGGTTGCCTGTTCTTTACCGACTTTGAGTTCATGATTGTTTCTGAACCAGAGCAAAAAGATTACACCATCACGGCCTTATTGCAGCGTTTGAGCTCCATCAGTGAAAAAACCTCTTCAGCATTGCCTGTTTACCTGATGATGTCGAAACTCGACAAGCTAGATGGCTTTAAGGAATACGTGCATTTTAGCTCGCTTAAAACGCGTGTAGAGTTCTTGTCTATCCCTTTGAAAGAAGCGAAAGGTGTCATTACAGAGTATTACCGCGATGGTTACCGCAATCTAGTCAAAGTACTTGAAAGCAACGCTTTAGATGCATCAGCAAACTCAACCGATATCGACGAGAAACAAGCAATCCTTGCTTTCCCTAAACAATTTGAGCTTTGCCAAGCGGAAATTAGTTATGTACTTGAACGCCTTTGTGACGCGAACAGCGGCGTTTATTCTCTCGATATCCGAGAGATCTTCTTCTGCTCTAGCTTACAAGGTGGTCGTAAGTACAACCTGTTAGCAAAAAGCTGCAGCAATTACTTTAATTTGCCGATCATTGCGTCAGAGCATACACAACTGACAGAAACGCCCTATTTCTCTCGCTTCCTGATTGATTCTCAGATTTTGCCAGAGAGCGATTTTGCCGGTGAGAACAAAACGTACCTGCGCTTGATCCAACGTCAAAGCCATTTGGCTATGCTTGCGTCCGTTATCCTATTGGCAGGCGGTACCTATTTCTTCGTTACAACACTAGACAGCAACCTACGTGTCATCAATCAACTGATTGGTATTGATGACAAAGGTCAGGTAGAGCAAGAAGCAAGCTTTAACCAGTTATTGGTTAACGCAACACGCGCAATTCAACCGTCATACAGCGCGTGGCTAGAAGGCTCTCGTGCCCTAGACGAAGAAGTCTTGCCATTGAACATCAGTCGCCTAGACCAAAGCACAAGATTGGCTTACGAAGCTCTGCTTAAAGAAGTCGCACAACAGCTTATGCCCGTCGTAGAGAGAGGTTACCGTCTCGAGTTGACTCACAATCAACATGATATTGCCGCGACGTTGCCATTGCTAAAAGGCTACTTGATGTTGAATGACCCATCAAAACGTGACATTCAGTTCCTACGTCGCCAAACACTTCAGACTCTCAACGATTTGAGCGACAAGCCAGATGTTGTTAGCCAAGCAATGCGTTACTTAGATGCCTACTTCCGCACTCAATTTGCACCGGTTGATATCAACATGGACATTGTGCGCGCGACTCGTCGCTCATTACTGGCTAACTCCAACGTAGATCTCGTTTACGCAGGAATTTTGAACCAGGCAGATGCCATTGACCTTGGTACGCTCGATCTCCAACGTGCCGTTGGTTTTGAGTTCAACAACGTGTTTAACGAACCGCTAGACGACAATCGACTTGTTATCGATAAAGTTTACACTTCAACAGGTTTTAGTACCTTCTATCGCCCTCGTGTTGATTTGATGTCACAGCAAGTGATCAGTGATAACTGGGTTTTAGGTTTATCAAACCACGTGATTCCAACCAAGCAAGAGCAGGATGCGTTTAAGACTCAGGTTCGTAAGAAGTACACCGATGACTACATCAACTACTGGCGCAACGCACTGAGTGAGCTAAAAGTTCAGAACTACAACAATGTGGGTGACTTAACGAACGCTATCGACCTTATTTCAGGTCCATCTTCGCCAATGACTACCGTACTTAAGCAAGTTTACGCGAACACTCAGTTCTCTCCTGTTGGCGAAAAGAACGCGTTAATCGCTAAAGTGAACCCGAAACTCGCGGAAGCAGCAAACTCGGCATCAGAAGCAGTAGAAGAAGCCGTACAACCAGATTACTTACTGATGAAGCGCGTTGAGCAAGCCTTCCACTTGTTGAACCAACTTCAAGTTAGTGAAACACCAAACTCCCCTACTCCATGGGATGAAACCATTACAGCCTTGAGCCGTGTTCGTACTTACATGAAAGACATCGCTGATGCGCCTGACCCACAAATGGCTGCGTTGGCCGCTGCTCAACACCGTATGAACAGCACAGAAGCGGATCCGCTTATCAAACTTAAGCAGATTGCTCAAAAGTCACCAGAGCCGGTACGCAGCTGGTTGCTTGATGTGGTTCAGCAAAGCTGGTCAGTGATGATTGCAGAATCAGCAAAAGGCATTCAAACCCAATGGTACAGCGAGATTTACACCAAGTTTAAAGAGCTAGGACTTGGTAAATACCCATTTGATCTAAACGCGACAGAAGAAATCTCGATTGAAGACTTCGAATTGTTGTTTGCATCAGGTGGTTTGTTAGACACGTTTATTCAGAAGAACTTCGCACCGTTCTACGATACAAACTTGTGGACACCAAAACAGGTGGATGGCGAAACAATGCCACTTTCACCTGCCCTATTGGTGCAATTGCGCAATTACAACGTTATCCGCGATACGTTGATCAATAAGAGCACAAACCGAGTTTACATCCCGTTCAGTGCGAAAGTATTAGACCTTGATTCCAGTGCTATCAGAGCCAGTCTGAAAATTTCAGACACTGATATCAACTACTATCACGGTCCGAGCCGAATTCGTGAGATGGAGTGGCCGCCGCAGAACGGTGACTTCAACATTAGTATCACGATCCAAGATGTGACAGACGAGGGCAAGCAGCACGTTCTTAATAAGAGTGGTCAGTGGGCGATATACAGATTGCTAGGTGATTCGACCCTGACAAACACTCATAACGGTAGCTTCGTCAGTGACATAAAAGTGTCTGGGAGGGACTTGAGCCTTCGTATCACTCCTTTGACACAGAAAAACCCATTCACTCTAGCCGAGCTGTATAACTTTACACTCCCAGAGTCGATTTAATAACTATATAAAAACCAGAATAGGCAGAACACATGATTTCAAACATGACTTTACAAGGCTTAGACAAGTTAGACCGCAAAATCCTTTCCAGTCTGTTATCAAACGGACGAGAGTCAATTGCGAATCTATCTAGAAACATCGGTTTGTCTCGTACTGCTGTCGCAGAAAGAATCAATAGGTTGGAAAAGACTGGGATCATCAAGGGCTACACTGCTCAGATCCGAGTCGAAAATGAGGGTCGCAAAGCAGCCAGCTATCTGCTGATCTCTTGTGAAAAGGGCAAGAAAAATGAAGTAACGAGTGCCCTTAAAGAGATTCCAGAGGTACGACTGACAAGCGTTGTGGGTGGTAGCTTCGACATTATTGCTCTTATCGAAGCTCCGGATCTTCAGTCTATTCACCACCTATGTAATGAAATTGAATCTTTCAGCGGAATTCAAAAACTCGATACGACGGTTGTACTCCACCAACCAATCAGTCGCTAAGTTATTTGGTTCCCGCCGAACATTCTTTTCAGACTAAAAAGCCGCGAATACATCGCGGCTTTTTTTGTGTTCTTTTTGTGCCTAGCGTTTCTTACGCATCCGTTTCTCAATCATCCATTTTGGTATCATAGCAAAGCATTAGATACTGCCGATTACACGTATTTTAGCGTCTGCTTCGCTAGGGCTACCTAGCCAAAACGTTTGACCTAAATGGTTCCCTTCCCCATTACCCAGTTGGTTATCTGGAATAGAATCAAGGTTAACCGTCAGCTTAAGATCCCAAGACATCGGGTCACGCAGAATAAAACGCATCAAACCCACCAGCGTCTTATGCAATTCGCCATCGTAGGAGAACTGTTTAAACGTCTCAAAATCAATGTTGTCGATGCACAAGTTAAACTTGCCATTCAAATCCGCAATACTTTGTCCCAAGTGCAGGCTTTGCCCCAACACACAGTTAGCACGATTGAGTTTGTTACGCTGGCTCTCAGCGATTTCTACGCGCCTATAAACCCACTCTTCGATTCGAACGTTCGGTAGTGAAAAGTAGTGCGAAACAATACCGGATATCAGCTTAGGAGAACGTGTACGTGTCGATAACTGGTTAACGTAAGACAGAATCTTCGCTCGGTCCAACTCCGCGACATCACAATCTTGCATCACGCCAGACAGACCTGCCAAATGCAGTATCCTTCCAGAGAACGCGTCGCTCGCCCCACTTTGGTATTGCACGTGATAGCGATACTTCTTCCAAACTCGATACAACAAACTGGTGTAGCGGTTATGGAAAAAGTCGAAGAAGTCTTTTACCGGGTTATCATCAGGATCTCGCCCTGCAAGCTTCTCTGTATAAGAGGCTGGCAGTGGTGAACTTGAACCATGCAAACCGAGGAAGTTCGTCTCAACGCGTGAATATTGCTGCCCATTTCTCTCCATATGAGTGATAAAGTCCATATCACTCTTCGGAAAGCACAGATTTGGCGACACACTGAACTCAATGCGTTCCTGATGGAAGTATTTGTTCTCACCGACCGCGACAAAATTGGAATTTGGCTCTAGTTGGTAGTGTTTCTCCAGCAAAAGCACCGCTTGGTAGAAGCTAAACTCATTCGACTTATCAGAAAGTGTATTAATCATAGAATCGTCTGCTGTCCGATCAGGCTTGCCCAGTTGTACACTTCGCCAGTGGCTTCATCAAACACCTCCAGTTCAGTAAAGGAGTTCACACTCGAATACAGACGGATGAATTCGTTCAGTACCGTTGCCATAAGGAACATATCGCCTTCGTTCACGAAGAACTTAGAGTTGGTCACCAACTTGAATTGGTTACCACGTACAGAAACGCCACGGAACACACGGTCAATTGGCTTCATCTCTGATGAAATAATGCCATCAAGTCGATGAATCGACGCGCGGTGGGCTTGTCTATCGACACGAGAATGGAAGTCGTAAGTAGAGAGCAACACTTTCAACACATCGATATTCGCTAAAGACAAGTAGTTGAGCGACATGTTGGCAATCAGCTGCCATTGAAGCTCACCATTCACTTGTGGGCTTACCGATTGTGTTGGCTTGGTAATGTTTTTAAACGTCGCATACGTTGGTGACTTATGGGTTGCGTAAGTGATGTCACCCACCGAAAGACGTTCTGCCAAATCCGCGTTGCTGCATTGCAGTTTCATCAATACGGTTTCAGTCCCAAGATCCGCAATGTCGCCATTGTGAGTATGGAATGAGATATAGCGCTCTAGCCCTCTTCCGCTTACTCGCTCACCCACTTTGGATTTGTAGAATTCTCGTTTATCACGTTGGTTGATTTGGTGCTCAAACGACTCAAATTCGATTAACGGTTTACGGCGGCGTTCGTCCTTACTCCAACTCTCCACTTGCTCAATCCCATACACTTCATAGTGTTCTTGAGTATTGCTTTGAGGGCGCACTTTGTATTCATTGCGACGGTGCTCCAAACGAATTGGATCACCGTCTTTCTCGAACAAGTTAACGGCTGGCGTACAATGCAATCTTAAGTGCTTATCTTTCAAAACCACTTCAGAAGGTAAAGCACGCTTAAAGTGGAATTTGATTTTGACCGTGCTGCGTTGCGGAATGCCTTTTAGCCACTCTAAGCCCTTGATGTCGAAGAACATGAACTTATCTGGCAAAGAGAAGAATTCTTGCAGCAAGCGGTAACCTGCGAAGGAGTTTTTACTGTAAGGCAGCAGCGCTTCGTCTTCTTCATGCCCTACTGGCTTAACGTATTCTGGCCCTAGGCGGTGTTTGTAGCCACCACCGACATCTAGCTCGACGTAATCTAGGTAGCGGAACAACCATAAGAAGACGGTGCGAGTAATATGGATCTCACCATGCAAGTGCAAGCGCAACGTATCTAAACCGATACGAGACAGTTCAAGACCATGTTCCGTTGATAACGTCACATCAATCGCTGAACTGGTGCGGCTGTTGGTTTGTTCGATATTAGTGATCGTGATTGGGTACAGATTCACATCGTAACAAGTGCGGAACAAACACTGCGTGCCTTCGACTTGTTCACTGGCCATCTCCGCGCCACGTTTCACCACGGTTTTCTCAGTAACACTTCCCGTATGTGGTTTCAGCTCGCTGATGCACAAAGACGGAATTGAACGCATGTAATGCGGCCACAGCAAAGTCATCAGAGATTGCGTCAGCTCTGGCAGTTCGTCGTCAATCTTTTCACGGATACGTCCGGTCAGAAATGCAAAACCTTCAAGCAGTCGCTCGACGTCTGGGTCGAAGGTTCCTTCAGAGAGAAAATGAGTTAACTTCGGGTGATATTTGGCAAACTCACTACCCGACTCGCGCAAATACGTGAGTTCATCTTGAAAGTATTTACTGTTACTCAAGTGGCACCTACTAAACGTTAAATTGGCCGTCAGTTCCCATGTAAACATCGATCGACATTGGGACTTTACCGCCGTTATGGGAAACTTCGCCGCGAATACCAAAGCCGAGTTGTAATGGGTTATGGTGGTCTTCACGGTAATGAACCTCGACATTCAATAGTCGGGGCTCAAAGCGTTCTATGGTTGATGTGATGTTTTTTTGAATGTGACGAACGAGGTTTGTGTTATTGGAAAGCACATCGTTGAAATCAGGCAGGCCGTACTCATCATCAATCATGGCGTTGCCAGAATGTGTGTTCAATAAGTCGGCAAGGTGCGAATGAATAGACTCAATCAGATGCTTGTGAGACACCACTTTCTCGTAGCAGTTTTTTGGCTCACCCAATTCAATCCGTTCTAGAAGACGATAACCTTTTTCCATGTTCGGTCCTACGAAAAAAGCAGCCAGTGAAGACTGGCTGCTTGATGGTTTCAGTAATGGGTTATTGGTCTAGTTTACCAACTAGAGACAAGTCGAAGCTTGCGCCCATGTACTTGAAGTGAGGACGTACAGACATCGATACTTTGTACCAACCTGGATCGCCTTCTACGTCTGATACCTCTACCTTCGCAGCGCGAAGTGGACGGCGACCACGAACTTCCGCTGGCGGATTCTCCTGGTCAGAAACGTATTGACGGATCCACTTGTTCAGTTCGATTTCTAGGTCAGAACGCTCTTTCCAAGAACCGATTTGCTCACGCTGTAGCACTTTGATGTAGTGCGCCAGACGGTTGATGATGAACATGTAAGGAAGCTGAGTACCTAGCTTGTAGTTCATCTCTGCTTGTTTGCCTTCTGGCGTGTTCGCAAACACTTTTGGTTTTTGAACAGAGTTTGCAGAGAAGAACGCCGCGTTGTCAGAACCCTTACGCATGGTTAGAGCAATGAAGCCCTCTTCTGCTAGTTCGTATTCACGACGGTCAGAAACAAGGATCTCTGTTGGGATCTTAGTTTCGATTTGACCCATTGCTTCAAAGTTGTATACCGGTAGATCTTGAACCGCACCACCACTTTGAGGACCAATGATGTTCGGACACCAGCGGTATTTAGCGAATGACTCACTGATCTTAGATGCCATCGCGTACGCTGAGTTGCCCCATAGGTAGTTGTCGTGGCTGTCTGTTACCTTCTCATCGTAGTCAAACGCCTTAATTGGGTTATCTTCTACAGAGTAAGGTGTACGTAGCATGAAGCGAGACGTACATAGACCTAGGTAACGCGCATCTTCGTGCTCACGCAGACCACGCCATTTCGCGTACTGTGGACCTTCGAATACAGACTTAAGGTCTTTTAGGTTTGGTAGCTCTTCGTAGCTGTCTAGGCCAAAGAATTTAGCCGATGCAGACGTGATGAACGGCGCGTGAGACATTGCGCCCACGTTCGCCATGTATTCCATCAATTTGATATCAGGCGTTGATGCTGACATGTCAAAATCACAGATTACTGCACCAACAGGTTTACCACCGAATTGGCCGTATTCACGTGTGTAGATCTGCTTGTAAAGACCAGACTTCACCACTTCTGGTGCGTCTTCGAAGTCATCAAGAACTTCGTCTTTCTTCGCTGAGATCAATTCAATTTGAATGTTCTCACGGAAGTCAGTGTGGTCAACAAGGTACTTAAGACCACGCCACGTTGATTCAACCGCTTGAACTTCTTCGCTGTGAAGAATCGCATCAACCTGGTTCGACAGTTTTTGGTCGATTTCAGAGATCATCAGATCAACCAAAGATTGGTCTACTTTCTCTGTGTTCGAGCTGCTTAGTAGCTCACTGATGAATGCTTCTACGCCGCGTTTTGCAACGTCAAAACCTTCATCACTTGGCTTTAAACGAGTTTCATTAAGAATGCTATCCAGAAGTGAGCCTGATTCAACTAAGGCTGCTTCTTGTTCTGGCGCTTGTGCTTCTGCAGACATGATATCCCTTACTCTTCTTTCGCTTCTTGGTCGGCGCCAATGCTTAGTTCATCCAACAGTTTCTTTCTCGCTTCTTCGTCTTGAAGAACCGATGCGATCTTCTTACGGAACGCAGGAACGTTTCCTAGAGGACCTTTCAGTGCAACCAAGGCTTCGCGAAGTTCAAGCAAGCTGTTTAGCTCAGGTACGCTTTTCGCAATTGCTTCAGGAGAGAAGTCCTTCATGTTTTGGAACGTTAGATCAACGCCGATTTGACCACCTTCTTCTTCAGAAAGACGGTTTTCAACATTCACTTTAACGTTTGGAGACATGCCTTCTAGCACTTCGTTAAAGTTGTCTTTATCGATATTGATTGGAGTACGTTCTTCGATTGGCGTCTCATCTGCACGTGCAGTAAAGTCGCCAACTACCATCATGCTCAGCGGCAGCTCTACGTCGTCTTGCGTATCACCAGTTGCTGGAACATAACGGATATTAATTCGCTCTTTAGGAGCCACCGAGCCGTCACGTGACATAATTAGTTCCTTATTTAACTCTTTAATTAGTCATAAATTGCTTTCCACTCTTCATACTTCTCAGGCAAAAGATCCTTACTTCTGAATAACTGATGGAGTGTTTTTCGAATCAGGTCTTCTAACTGTGACGATAAGTGGGGTTCCCAGCTCGCGAGATTAAACGCTTTTTGTACTTCCCAACCCTTCTCAAGATAAGGCAGACACAACGGGTATAATCCAACAGACTGGTAAGCTGCTATCAATTGTAAATACAGCATAAACTGACCACGTCCCGAGCTATCCAGCTCGAGTTTGCGGGCAAGTTCTGCGGCATATTCCCCTAGGTTTTCTAGAGTGATATCCTCCATCGGCAGCGAATCTTCTTGCGAAATAACAACCGTTTGAACAACGGATTGAGACGTCGAAGAAGTTGCATCCTGAGTCGATAACCAGCTCAAGGTCGCTTCATCTGCAAATGGTAAAGAATTCTTAAATGAGAGGTGCTCGATGCCCTCTAGCGAATCAACAAAACGCTGCACTTCTTGTTTCACAGCCGTCGCTGCATCGTCGAAGCCCAAATTAATGAGCATCGAATACACGAAGTAATGACCTGTCAGCCAAAACGGCGCATCCGTTAATGTGCGCTCCAAACGCTTAATGGTGTCGATGTCGCTTTCTTGATTGGCTTTGTCTCGGTATTCCGCTTGTTGATCGGAAGACACCGCCAAGCTCAATGGCGTTTGATTGTTTTGGTGATCTGGGAGACCATCAATATCATCCCAAGTCAGATGACGATAAATTCGGTAAGCCAGCGGATCACTTGGATTTGCATGAAGCATGACTTCTGCAACCTTCTTCAAGGTGCGCTTAGAAGCCGTCGGTGAAGAGAAGTCCGTATCGACATCCACTTCTTTTGCTACCGCTTTCTTAACTGGTGCAGGTTTAGGGGCCGGCGTAACCGTCTTTTCTGGAGCGGTTTGCACTTCGCTCTGTGCCGGCTTTTCTACTGCGGCAGGCTGTGCAGTTGGCGTAGATATTGCCTGTTCAACAGTGACCGATGCGTCATCGATTTGGTCATCAGCCGCAGCTTGTTGAGATAAGACGTTGAGCTGAGTGCGAATCTCAAAGAAATCCGCTTCTGAGTCTTGGTAAACATCGTCGAACTGTCGCTGAACCTCTTCAATGGTCGAAATGCAGCTTGAAACCAGCTCCCATGACTGGGCACTTTCTGCTAACTTACCGCTTACCAATTTGAACTGATGGTTCAGCCATTCGACCGCGCCATCTCTGCCCCGCTTTCGCGAAGGATACAGTTCAACACCAAAGCGACTTAACGCCTCACTAAGCAGCTTTAGACCTTGCTCAAAACCTTGAAGACCAAACTCTTCCGTTAACGCGCGTACAAGGTAACAAATGGCTTTTAAGTCTTTGCTGTGGTGCTCTAGCACTTCAGTCGCATGCGTTTTTACGACGCCCCAATCGACCGTTTCACCAAATAAGGAACCGAATTTCTTTACTTCAGATTCCATCATCTCGTAGCAAAACTCGTAGCGAGCATCTTCACCCACTGGCGTTGCATCAGAGATAGGGGCCAATAAGCGTTCGATATCGATAACAGACATTAGCCTCTCCCCTCTGCTAGATAATCTCTCAGAGCGCGCTCAACGGCGATTGCACCACGTGCAGGGCGAGAAAGTTGATGACTTTTATCGATAGAATCCGTTGCCATGCTCTCAAGCAGATCGGTAATCTCACTAAACTTCTTCGGTGCGTTTCGCTCAAGGTCAGCCAATGAATCGTGTAATTTTTGCTTATCAAACACTGACTGTTCAGTCACAGTGCTAAATAGAATGTATTCGCTACGAGCAACAATCAGATCCTTGACCTTTTTGTTCAGCGCCGGCGTGTTACCAAAATAAGTCTTAGCGGCCTTCGCCTCTTCAATGGCTTTGGTGTAGTAGTGATCTTTTGCATGCTGCTCGATAGACTCGTTGATGTTTGCCATTACTTTATTTGGCAATACTTGGCTGTAGAAGTAAGCTTCCGATTGATTTAGCAACCAAGCCGCTTTCATCTCTTCGTCAGCCAACTTAGCTTCACCATCAAGGATTAAATTAGCAATCTGCTCGTCTTTGCTTCCCGCAACCGCAGAGATTTTCATCGAATCGACCGACGCGACATTCAAACCTGCCATCACTTTGGTTAAGGTCTTGTCTGCGTATGGGAATAAAGCACCATCATCGACCAATTTTTCTCGTAACGTCACCAACTCTTTACGCAAATCTACTAGCGTCTTCGGTAAGTCATCCGCTAGAGCTTGATAAGAGGTCAATTGCGCCTGATTATTTTTGTACAGCTTAGACAGTTTCATTTGCTGCACTTGGTAAGCTTCACGATAAGGTGCCGTCGACATGACGTCTTTTTCCATATCATTGAGCGCCTGCTCAATCGCCCAAGGAGGCTGAGCCAAGAAAGAAGCGGTTTGTGCTGGTTTGATCGTACTCGCCAACGGGGTTTCGTTTTGTGAAATTGTCGGTTCCGACTTCACAATCGTTTTCCACTCAGGCTGGTTTTGTTCATATAAGTAATGGCCTGTAATTGCCATCACGCTCAATACCAAGCTGGCTTCGAGCACTTTAAAGCGACCGTAACCGGCTTTGTCTTGCGGTTTACAATGCGTCAGCAATAAGTCGGCATTACGCAAGCTGCTGAAAATTGGCGCATTCGACTGTGAATCAATAGATTGAGTGTCAATGCGTGCAAGTTGCTGTGCAAATGAAATAGCAGTGTAGCCATGCCCTCTTGGGTTATTAATCACTTGCTTGAGCAGCTTCCAAATATGGTTTGGAATTAATGCCGGACGCTTGCGATCTTTTAATTGCTTGTGCCAAGCGTCACCAAAGATCGAACCAATAAATAAATGGCCCGTCAGTAATGCAAGTGAATAAACATCGTCTTGTGGCTCGGTTGTACCTGTCTCAAGATAAAGAGGTGAAGCGTAACTTAAACTTGCCTCGGCATGAGATTCTGTCTCACCAATATAGCGAGCCGCACCAAAGTCAATGAGCTTGACGTAGTCGCCTTCGCTAACCAAAACATTTGATGGTTTGATATCAAGATGGCAGATACCTCGGGTATGCATAAATTCCAGCGCACCTGCGAGTTGGTACACTAACCAAGCAATATGGTCATGACGGAAACCTTTAGAGGAGTGACGCTCCATTTTTTCTGCCAGTGATTCACCTTGAATCCACTCGTACATTAAGTATGGGCGTTCAAATTCGTTACCGATTTTAATGAAATCCGCAACGCTAGGATGTTGAGAAAGTTCTAGTCTGCTTGCCTCATTGACCAACATTTTATTGGCAATGTCTGGCGCATCTTCGTTGACGACTTTACAGCAGATTTGTTTTTCTGGTTGGCCTTTTTTGGCGAGATGGTAAACCGTAGTTCTACCATTTTTCGATGGCAGCGTGTCTAGAACATCAAATTGTGAAAAAAGCACGTACTCAAGCTTTGGCTTATTTTTCTGCGCCAACCTTTGCTCGTTCTGTTTCTTTTTCTCAATGGCTTTGACAACCAATTGATCAATATATCCTTTGGCTGCTCCCTGCTTATCAGACACTTTGCACTCTTTTATCGAACAAATATTATTAGGCCGAAATAATATTTGCTGAAACATCCTTGTTTCAAGGCTGGTATTTAAAACGAACAGTAACGCTATTACTTTAGTTATAATTACTAAGTTATTAGACTCTTTGACTTACGCTTTCACTACATAAGTTATGTTGTTTTCATCGATTAAATACCTTGCCGAGATTATGAGAGCATTTTAATAAGGTTTTGCGTGTTGTTTGGTACTAGCACGCCAGTAATTGAAGCAACCCTTTATCACCATTAAAATCAAACATTAATAGCGATGCAGGTTGGTTAAAATGATGATTTTTAACCGTAAATCCAATCAAAGCGAGTGAAGAACTACTGCCCATCGTGCCCCATAACTCATTGATAAGCTGTGGCTGTTCTGGATTGGTGAAACGTTCTGCTTTGGCCCCCAATGCAAAGCCGTAATCTTCCGTGTGCATGCGGAGATTCGTCATATCGGAATACACTTCACCAAATGAATCGAGCTTTTTACTCGCACGCTGAACAAGGCGAAACATGCCTCTTCGGTCTGACGTATTTAATTCCGTATCAATATAGCCAAGCTGCGCTTGAGGTTTAAGTTTCAATGTTTCTACCGTATTTCTTCGACAGAGAATTAAACCAGCCCCTCCCTCACTCGGAATAATGCCCCACGGATTATTGGTACTCATAACCATGGCATCATCGATGAGCGCTTGCATCGTATCCACCATAGAATCGACGCTAATACACATCATGGCATCGTATTTATCCAAAGACTTCATAGCCTGTAGCACGAAGCTAGGCCCACTGGTATGCACTGCTTCGACCACAGAAAGAAAGTCAGAATAGTCACTTTCACCAAGCCATTCTTGCATCTTCACTAATGAAATTGTCGTTGGCACAGCAATAAGTAATGGAATCGGCTTCAAAGAACGAGGTAACTGCACAAGCAAAGAATCCAGTAAATTTGCAGTTAACTCGCACGTTTTTTCAAATAACGCGCTCTCTTTTGTGTACTCGATTTTGGCAAACGTGAAACGCTCAATGCCGTCTTTACCAACCACTTGATCAAATCTGGCTAAATCAGCGTTTGCGACACTGGTTGCGATATCCAGATTCATGCCAGTAGGTGTCATCACTTCCATCCCCAGCACGTAACGGCCTGTTGAATTATGCATGCTCACTTACCTCTTCCAACTTAGTGATCGATGTCGACACCAACAAATGCTCTTTACCCTGACAAGGAAACGCAGCGGTGTAACTGATTGATATGGTTTTCTTTTCAGCATCCACGAACAAGGTGTACATCGCCATATCGGCTTGGTAGCTGTTGTCTTTGAACGTCGCAATTGCGCGATATTTCTCTTTAGGAATTCGGAATGAAAGCGTGTCATCATGACAGAAACCACTCATCATCAAGCGCTCACCACCATGAAGAAAGCCCTTACATTGTTGGTCAACAGGTGCGCTTTGGAAGAAACGCTTATCAAAGTCGAGCGGTAGCATTGGCTTGCGGTTTTCAATCCAATCCTCATCAAATGTCCCCGCCAGTTTTTGGCGCGATTCAAAGAAAGGAGGAACAGGACCAAAGCCCGCTACGCGAAGGTTTTTCGAAGTAGAACTCCACTCTTCTCTCGGGTAGAAAACCGAGGGTACTTTCTGTTCGAGCAGTTCTTTGTTGGAATCGGCAACCCCACCACCAACTCGGTTACGTAAATCACCGCCAATTGCACAGGTGTAATCAATGTCTTTTTCAATAAATGGAATAGGCTTACTGAGCGTGATACTGCCACCATGTTCAACCCAAACGCGTTCACCATGAATCGCGAGGGTTTTATCAATGTGGCCATCAATCAACACGCGACACTCTTGGTATGTCACTGGCTTTTTCGCGTAACTGCGCGCTTTGCCGTAAACAAGCACATCTGTGTTGTCTTTGGTATACGCAAACTCGTGGTCAACTTTCATCGCCGAGAAACCTTCTTCGCCCAAATATTGGGGATCATCAAAGATTTCACTTTCACCTAATTCGTGCCAAACCGCACCATCGAATTGCCAAGTACGTTTAGCGACCACAACCCACACTTCATCGCCGTTTTCGTCACGTTGAAAACGACCTTTAAGTGATAGCTCAGGGTGCGCTTCAATATCCCATAACTGCATTGCTATTCCTTAAGTTGAATCGTTCGCTCGCAGAAGGTGCGGCCTTTAAATTGTTGAAGTTCCAGTCTTGCTGATGTATCGGCATCGCCATATCCCAAGGTACGTACGCTCTGGATTGAATGCAGATTTGGCGCCATAACCAATCACGGAACAGTACATCAACGTTAGGATCTTGCATCGCAGCTAAAGTAGATTCGAAGCTCAATGCATAACCTAAGCGACTTGGTAGATTTTGGATGTGTTTTTCATCTTCCACCCATTCATTGAGCAGGTCGACGATCTCTTCCCACTCATATTCGACACCAACGTCTTTCGGAGTCAGGGGTAGAAGCTTTCCGTAAACCACAAACAAAGCTTGAATCCAAGTTTCACCGTCATCTTCTTCCAGAGTTTCCAAGTGCTCGATGATTTCTGGCACTAACTTCCAATCGCCACTCAGAGCAAAATCAACGGGGGCTAATGACGAAGAGATATCAAACGCTTCAAACTCTTTGAGTTCTAATAGCTTCGCGAAGGTCAGTACTTGAGCAGAAGGCAAACCACTCGGCTCAATACCAAAACACTGACGGAACCAGGTGCCTCTGTCGCGTTTAGTGATCAAACGTTCAAACAGATATTGTTCAGAGTTCGCATTGTCATTAATCCATTCAATCCCCTCTTCCACATCTTGTAATGCCAGTAGAGGCAGCGCGATATTAGAACGAATAACTTCCGCTTTATGCCAACGTTTAATTAACGCAACACTCAAAGCTTGACGCAGACGCAAGCACTCAAAGTACAACGTACTGGATTGTGCCTTACCCTCGATGAGTTCAGACATCACGCTATCAATGTGTTCAACTGGAGATTGCGTGACAATGACCATAGCCGTTTTAGTATCTAACGCCTCGAGTAAACTCAATCCACATAAAAGATTATCCAACTCAGAGCCCAATTCATCCTGAAGCATCAACCAGCCGTAGATTTCTGGCTCTTGGCCTCTTAATTGATGAATCAAGCCCGGTGCTAATCGATAAAACGACAAGTACACCTGCTTGAGCTCTTCAATTTGACGTTCAATCAGTTTGAGGTACTCCAACTCACGACTTGGATAGCCCCGCTTGTGAATTTGAATTCGCTGCTTGATTAAAAATCCGATGCTTTCAGAAGCAATGGACAGCTTTTCATTACAAAAGCTCAGCCAAGTTGGTGGTAATTGGGAAAGGTCGTTCACAGCACGCTCAGCTCTTGCTAACGCGCCTTCGACTTCTTGATTGGTTATGGGTGCCTTTAGGTGCTCGACACCGATTCTTTGTCGCATCTACTTATCCGTTTTTAGCGTGCGATAACGCGATTGCAGTTAGTTAACTCGAGTGGCTAGTCAATTCGTTACCACGAGATAAAGAGTTAAAACGAGCTAACTAGTTAATTGCGATCGTTCCGCCTTGAATTTTTTGTGCTTTCTCTGCTTGAGAAGTGACATATTTCGCTTTAGTGGTAATTCGGCCATCACGCCCGCTGTAACGAGTTTCTGTCTCACCACTTCTGACGATCAGTTCTTGCTCTGTCTCGATGACCATCTTCTTCGCTCGCAGTACAAACTCATCAGAGTCATCCAGAATTGAGAAGAAAATGTCCGTCACAAGAGGCAGGCTTAAGTCGTCGTTCAGAAATTCGATTCGACAACTTAATCGATTATCGATAGCCATTTGCAGTTCAGAGCGACGAAAGCCACGCCCTAACCTTGCGGTAAGTGGTTGGTTAAATGGGTTGCCATCAAAATCAACGCGGACACTGCCCGTTGATTCGTTGATGGCGACTATGGTTCCAAAACGCGAAAAGCAAGCCGGTGTTTCGGCTTGCTGATTCGTGATGGTTTCTGTAATAAGAGGTTGTTTTTCCATCATTAGTTAATCGCTACGTTACCACCTTTCACGACGACTTTATCGCTACCTTCAATGGTGATTGAAGAACCAGAGAGCTTGATTGAACCGTCACTGTTCATTACTAATGAAGAACCACCGGTTTTCAGTACAATCTTGTCACCACTGATGATTTGTGTTGCGCCATCGGCTTTGTATGACGTATTCCCTTTCACCGATACGGTTAAGTTGCCGCCAACGGTTTGGTTATCGTCCGCGCCAATGTCTGAGCTCTTCGATGCACCAACGGTTAAGTTGCTGTTTTCACCCACATCCAGATCATCATTCTTGCCAATCTTGGTCGTGCGGTTATCACCAATCTCTAAATCAGAATTGTTTTTCACATACTGAGTTTCGTTGGCGTTGTAAGTGACAGTGACGTCTTGCTCTACTGTCTCAGTAAAGGTGCTGTTTACTTGCGTTGTCTTGTGACCATCAATGGTTTCCTTGTGGTCACCGTGTACTTCGTTGGTTTGATGACGCGCTACCTTTAAGAACTCATCCTGACCGATGTCTCGGTAACGGTTGTTGAGTACTTTCGTCGACATGTCTTTTTGAGCATGAATGTAGACTTCTTCTTGGTTCGCTTCGTCCTCAAAGCTCAGCTCGTTATAACCAGTGCCTTTGTGCGTCTGAGTACGGAACGTGGTACGCGTTTTGTTTTCTGGCAACGAGTACGGAGGGAAATGCAGGCCGTTATAAACCGCGCCTGTCACTAGCGGACGATCTGGATCCCCTTCAAGGAAGGTCACTACAACTTCATGGCCAATACGTGGCAAATAAACCGCACCCCAAGTCGGAGCCGCCATAGATTGGCTTACACGAACCCAACAACTTGCATGTTCATCATTGTCGCCATAGCGGTCCCAATGGAACTGAACTTTGATTCGTCCAAGCTTATCAGTGTAGATCTCTTCGCCTGCTGGGCCTACGACAACAGCGGTTTGCGGGCCATCAACTAGTGGCGCTGCCATTTTTGGAGCTTTAAATACTACATCGCGTGGAATACAAGAAAACTGGTTGTAGTAGGTAGTCGGCATCCCACTGGTTTCGTCTTCATGCACTTGTGGATCTTGCCCAGTATGCATGACGGACAGCATGATGTAATCACGGTTAATTTCTGAACGAGGATGCTCGCCGATATTGAAGCTGTAACCAGACGCCAAACGCATTACGTCACTGCTTGCTTCCACTTGTTGGTTGTCAACAATGTGCTCAGACATCCATTCCGTCGTTCTTACCTGCCCCATTGCAGGATCAACATAACGACCTGGGTAATCAAACTGCTTCAAATCTTGGTCAAGGTCACCCGCGTGCGTCATCTCTTGCGGGATCTTTGGTTGCTCGTAGTTGTAATCCGTGTACGTAACCTGACCAGTTCGAACGCGGTTAACAAGCTCTAGATCAGAGATGTGCTCGCGATCGGCAACACCGCCGCCATCAGCGTGAAACACAATGGGCCCGATGTATGATGCATTGATTGGTGAACTCACCAAAGGCGCGATAGCATCGTTACTATCCACAATCACCATGGTGTGGTTTGAATCGGTATGGTCAAAGTAATACCACATACCGTGCTCAGCCATCATTCGTTGAACGAAGTGCAGGTCAGATTCGCGATATTGCAGAACGTATTCTTTTGGAGGGTAAGTACCCGAGACTTCAAATCGGTAATCAGTAACCGCTCCATCATCTAACACTTCAGTGATGATATCTTGCGCTGACTTTTGTTGGAAAATGCGACAATCTTGGCGCTGAGATAAGAACCAAGCTTGAGGAACCAAAACTAATTGATAGCGAGAAAAACGACGCCCCGTACCTAGGTAACGAACTTCGTTTACTACGCCGTTGAATACGCGCGCAGCACCGACACCCTGCCCATAAAGAGTCAGCGTGCCCGCTTTACGAATGAGAGCATCAAAAGAGATATCTGGATCAAGTGAAAGTAATGAGAGACTGATGTGAAAAGGCTTCGAAAGCTCTTCATTCACTTGAAAGCTTTCTACTCGAAACTCGTGCCCACACCCTGGCACTTCAAATTTAAATTCTACGTCATTCACCATATCTTTTACCTGATACAAATAATCGAATTAGGGCCAACAATTGTTGGCCCTGAATCTTTACGCAAAAAGCAATTATGCTTCGCGTGGAGCACGCCAGTCGTCGTTACCAGCTGTACCACAGTTTTCGTGAGTTACTTCGATTGCACGGTAAGTCAGCTTAAGAACTTCTTCTGTCACGCGGTCTGCAGTTGCAGCATCTTGACAGTGGTTCATGCGAGTTTGGATATCTACAAGTAGCGCATCAATCAGTTTGATTGAGTAGTAGTGCTCTTGCTTACCTTGAACTGAAGTACGGTAGAAACGAATCACACACTCAGGAAGTTTTTCACCAGATACTAGTGCGTTGAATAGCAGTGGAGAAGAACGGTCTTGAACTTTAGTTACAACAAGTGGGCGGTGTACACGTTGACCTGTTGGCTGACCGCTTTGTGGGTCACGTGGCACTGTTAGTACGTGGTCTAGCTCTTGTACTAGGAACTCATCAACGTGAGCTTCTTGCCAAGTGTTACCTACAGAATCTGCAGAGTAAGTATCTTTAGTGATGTGACCTTGAGTTTCACCTTGGATAGACATATATGCTGGAGTTGGCATCGTTATTTCCTTTTCTAAAATCTGTTTTGTTTAAATCACCAAATCGCTTATCACCGCGACTACTTGGTATAATCAAACTCCGTGCCAACTTTTATAAACCTTTAAATACAACAACTTAGAGAAAATCTAGCTCTATTTATCAATTTATTAAGTACAATTTATTGGATGAAAAACCAAAAAGTTGGATTCAAATAATAATAAATTGTTTCGATTATAAAAAGTGAAAATAACCATATATTTAAGGCAGAATAAAGTTAATAACACTGGCAATTTAGGCATATTAACCAATAATTAATTCACAATAACAATGAATATTTATCAGTGGTAAATATTCACACTAATATCATCATTAAAATCACCAACAAACGATAGTCAAAATATCTTGATAAAAAAACCGCACAGTCACTTTTAGTATAATAGCGGCTACCTCTTTTCCTCTAAAGAATAAAATGGCTATGATAAATATAAACCTTTCTTCATTAATTCAGCGTCTACACCCGATTGCAAAAGTGGCATTAGAAGACGCCGCTGCACTTGCAGTCTCTGAAAAAGCAAACGAAGTTCAAATTGAGCATTATTTACTGAGTCTATTAGAAAGGCCAAATAGTGATTTTGACGTCTTATTAAGTCATTTTGATTGTTCTGAGAACTTATTAAGACAATCGGTTCGATCCACACTCGACACCAACGCCAAAGGAAATGGCAGCAAACCTGTTTTTTCTGCTTTATTAATCGAATGGTTACAAGAAAGCTGGCTGGTTTCTTCTTTAGATCTATCCGAAACACAAATCCGCTCTGGCGCCCTACTCCTTACTCTTGTTAGCAACCCTCTACGTTACGGCCAACACGGTTACGCCTCAATCCTTGAAGCGGTAAACCCTGACAGCCTTAAGCGTAACTTTGCAGAGCTAACAAGCCATTCTATTGAGGCGCAAGTCGCGACTTCTGAGAAAACACAAGCTCGTGAAGATGGTTCAGCACTGAGCAAGTTCACGACAGACTTCACTGGTAAAGCCCGCAAAGGCGAAATCGATCCTGTTTTCTGCCGCGACCAAGAAATCCGCCAAATTGTGGACATTCTTGCTCGTCGCCGTAAAAACAACCCTATTGCTGTTGGTGAACCGGGCGTTGGTAAAACCGCAGTAGTAGAAGGCTTGGCACTTAAGATTGTACAAGGTGACGTACCAGACAACCTCAAAGGTGTTGAGCTTTACGGCCTAGACATGGGTCTTCTGCAGGCAGGTGCAAGCGTAAAAGGTGAATTCGAAAAACGCCTAAACGCGGTATTGGATGAAGTGAAAAACTCGCCAACCCCTATCATTCTTTTCATCGATGAAGCACACACCCTTGTTGGTGGCGGTAACCAAGCAGGCGGCAGCGACGCAGCAAACTTGTTAAAACCTGCCCTAGCACGTGGCGAAGTGAAAACCATCGCTGCGACAACATGGTCGGAATACAAGAAGTACTTCGAGAAAGATCCTGCCCTTGCACGTCGTTTCCAATTGGTAAAACTCGACGAACCGTCTCCTGAGCAAGCAGCATTGATCATTCGTGGTCTGCGC
Organism: Vibrio sp. B172a; assembly: GCF_030248355.1. Taxonomy (NCBI): domain Bacteria; kingdom Pseudomonadati; phylum Pseudomonadota; class Gammaproteobacteria; order Vibrionales; family Vibrionaceae; genus Vibrio; species Vibrio sp. B172a. Next base: position 140,303 of record NZ_JAHGAC010000029.1, read on the forward strand.
CCAGCATACGAGAAGTCACACAATGTTTACGTGCGTGATGACGCGATCACTGCTGCAGCAGCGCTTTCTGCGCGTTATATCTCTGGCCGTCAACTGCCAGACAAAGCGATCGATGTACTAGATACGGCGTGTGCACGAGTGAACATCAGCCTGAATGCCATTCCTGCTTCTGTTGAGACTCTGCAGCAAGAACTTGCAGCTCAACAGCGCGAGCTAGAAGCTCTTGAGCGTGATGCTCTGCAGCAAACTGGCGACAAGCACAGCCTTGCTAACATTCCAGATCTAAAACTGGCAATGGAAGCAACGAAAGAAGAGCTAGCAGAACAAGAAGCACAATGGCACAACGAAAAAGAGCAGATCCAAGAGATGATTGCTCTACGCTCTCGCTTGCATGAACTGGTGTTTAGCGAAACAAATGAAGAAGAGCTTGTTGCAGACGAAGATTCAGAACAAGAGCAAGACGTTTCTCCATATGCAGAAATGGATGAAGAAGCCGTTCGCATTGCAATTTCGGCCTGCCAAGAACAGCTAGACGCAATCCGCAATGGCAACCCATTGGTTCACTTTGAAGTGGGTCCAGATGAAGTTAGCCACGTGATCTCGGACTGGACTGGTATTCCAATGGGTAAGATGCTTCAAGACGAAGCAGAAACCACCCTAAAACTGAAAGAAAGCCTAACACAGAGCATCAAAGGCCAAGAATACGCTATCGATGCACTGTCTGAAGGCATCCAAACAGCAAAAGCTGGCCTAGGAAACCCAGATGCACCGACGGGCGTATTCCTGCTGGTTGGCCCAAGTGGTGTGGGTAAAACCGAAACGGCTCGTGCGATCGCTGACCAAATGTTTGGTGGTGAGCGCTTTATGACGACCATCAACATGTCTGAGTTCCAAGAGAAACACACGGTATCTCGCCTAATTGGTTCACCTCCGGGTTACGTAGGTTACGGTGAAGGCGGCATGCTGACAGAAGCGGTACGTCAGCGTCCATACTCTGTTGTACTTCTTGATGAAGTAGAAAAAGCCGACCCAGAAGTGTTGAACCTGTTCTACCAAGTGTTCGACAAAGGTACGCTGAACGACGGCGAAGGCCGAACCATCGACTTCAAGAACACGCTGATCATCATGACCAGTAACCTTGCGACGCACGAGATCGAATCTTTAGTTCATCAATCAAAAGACATCGATGCAAACATCATCGCAGAAGCTATCCGCCCTACTTTGAACCAACACTTCAAACCGGCGCTATTGGCACGTATGTCTGTGCTTCCGTTTGTTCCGCTGTCTGATGAAGCAATGACAGAAATTATCCACCACAAACTCAACAAAGTCTCTCAGCGTCTACAGAGCCATCACAAGTTGTCTCTGAGCTACGAAGAAAGCTTAGTTGAGTTCGTACTAGGTAACTGTCGCCTTGCTGAAACGGGGGCGCGTAACATCGACGCGGTAATCAACCGTCAGTTACTGCCTCAGCTCTCGACTCAGCTATTAGTGCATGACAAGGATGATTCACATACGCAAATCGAAGTGTCTGTCGATGAGCAAGGAACACTAACCTATGCGTTCAGCTAACCATAGCGAACTTAGCAACGCCCTACTTGCGATCAGTCAGTCTTTGGCTGATCGCAGCCAGCTTACCCAAACCTTGGATGCTGTGTTGACTGCGGCGAGACAAATGACCCTCGCAAAGCACGGCATCATTTATGTTTTGGATCAGACTGGTCAGGCGTTGATTCCAAGTACCGCTCACCATAACGATAAAACGATTGTTTCCCACCCTTGGGAGGCATTGCAGATTGATTCCGCTAGTGAGAACGACCCATTTAACTTTGCCATTCGCAATGGTGAAGTGGTATTGATTAACGAATTGTATAAGTACAACGGCTATGACTGTGACAGCATCTATCAAACTGAGCAGACGCTAGGGCTAAAAAGCGAGAATTTACTGGCTTGGCCTTTGATTGATAGCGAAAGTAAGACCATTGGACTCTTGGTCTTGCTCGATTTAAGTGTTATCGACAATGAGGCGGCATTGACTGAGTTTTGTCGCATGGCCGCAAGTAATATTCGCCAAGCAGTTTGGTTAGAGCAATATGGGCAAGTGATTAAAAGCCTCAGTGCCGATAATCAAGCCCTAGTGCGTGAGAACACTCAGCTCAAAAAGCGTACCCAAAAAACCTATCAGGGCCCGATTGCAGAGAGCGAAGAAATGCTCAATGTCTTGAATCGTCTTGATAAAGTGCTGTCTCTTCCTGTCGACGTTCTGTTACGTGGTGAGACTGGTGCCGGTAAAGAGGTGATCGCGAAATACATTCACGAAAACTCTAACCGAGCAGAACAACCTTTGATCGTTCAAAACTGTGCGGCTATTCCAGAGCAGTTATTGGAGTCTGAGCTTTTTGGGCATAAGAAAGGTTCATTTACGGGCGCAGACAAAGACAAAGTTGGCCTGTTTGAAGCAGCCAACGGCGGCACACTTTTCTTGGATGAGATTGGTGATATGCCAATG